>JBLIDR010000185.1:0-5120 GCA_047632655.1 Francisellaceae bacterium
TAGAGTCTAAATTTATGGGTTATGGCATAATTACCTTATTACTTTTTCATTAATCTTATGAGTTACCGCATAGAAATGACTACAGCAAACTTAGACCTTTCCTCACACACACCTATGATGCGCCAGTGTTGACACCTCATAAATAGAGGTCAACAGAAGACCTAAACAAAAAACCTACACCAAAACCTACACTTAACAAACCAATCGAATATTTCTTCATTTTATTCTCTAAAACAATCATTTTTTCACTATTCCTCAACCCAACAACAGCACCATTTCATCACCATAAAATCCGGGAAACACATCATTAAACGCATAACCTCGTATAAACAACAACTTACAAAGAAATAACCAATTAATGTAAAATAAACGAAATAAAAATATATTTTGGGATAACATAGTTTTTGAAATATGCAGCAGTAGACAGGAGGTCACATGTATTTCGAAGAAGAATTTATCACGCAAGATCAATTAGCAAGAAAGCTAAAGGTCAGTAAAGTAACCATCTGGAGGATGATCAATGATGGTCGTTTACCCAAAATGATCACTATTGGAGCACGTTCAAAACGCTGGGTTAGTGCTGATATAAACGGTTGGTTGCAATCACTTAAACATAATTAGAAAGGAACTCTATTATGACAAACAAAAGTTCATGCGAATCGCATGGACTTTTAATCAATATCCCCTTTATCAATATAGTGTTATATTAACGCATTTAAACATTTTAAATTCAATAACTTAAACTTTGATTTACCGATCGTTTTTGACTATGATTTTAATATAACATAAATAGTCGATTATTTGGCGATATTTGTAAATAATTAGGGAGTTAATGATGGAGCTTGTGCGTAATGAATCTAATTGTCAAAACTTAACGCGGTGTTGTGGTGAGTTCTTTGACGAAAATGAGAAGTCATACTTATTTTCGACATTACTTGCTTGGACTGGCTCAGATATTAAAGCTACTGCATGGTTTGAGTCTGAGTGCATTTCTGCATTTGGTGGTAAAACTGCATTTCAACTTTGCAAAAAAGATCAAAAAGATGCCGTGATTAAATACATTCGCCACATAGAACGAGGAGGATTTGCATAGTGTCTTCCTATATCCCTAAGTTACAAGTTAAACAGAGTATAAAAATCTTTCTGATAAGGGTGATGATATGAGTGATGACTCTAAAAATAATGAAATAGTGCAACACGCTATGCAAGAGCTTTTTGACGCAAATGAAAACATAGCCACAATTGGCCTGACTAAAAATGGGGTTGTTGCGTACCATTTCGGTGAGAACGGAGGAATGGCTATAAATCCAGCATGTGCAGAAATAGTCATTAACGCTGTTAAACAACTGTCTGAATTACAAGAAAACAGTGGATAATGTAACCATCTTACTCAAAGCTGGCAGAGAGTTTTCCTCGCCTAATTTAGAGAAATAAACCTACTCAATCTGTAGACGCACAGTCCCCTCAAGAATGTTCACCTAAACGACATAAACAACTAACATACAATGACTTACACGAAAAACCCTGTTCTATTCGTTTAAAAATAGTAGCAGTACCAGTCATTTGAGATCAATAGCTTACATCTGGATTAGCAACCAATTCATCAAGTTTAAAAATATCAATGAAATATTATTAGATCATGACTGTAAAAGGCTTTAATAGTAAAAAATTATTCTCTCGTTATTTAAGGCATAGTGTTTTGCTATACCCATTAACTTTTTAAGCTTCAGTTGATATTTTTCTAGTTGATCCCAAAAATTTCTCGGGCCTTAGCCTTCTTGCACGTTCACATAACCTTAAGAGAATCAGCCGATATTTGCGGTATTAATCTTACAACTTTTTTTTATGACGTCATCGCTTCTTGAAGGCCTAAGCAGGTTACAAGTGATGTCATTACTATTGATTGAAAATTCCTTAGACGCTCCCACGATAAATCTACTCTCTATATAGTAAGTGTATGGTCACATAATAATCAACTGACACTTGGGCAAGTAAAAATAGATGAAAAATCTAATGAGATAACGGGCTACCTCCTTTGCTCAAAAACTTAGATATAACCAGCAGTTCCATCACAACGGATGCAATAAATACTCAAAAAAAATAGAGTGAACTGATTGTGAGTAAAGGCGCGGATTATTTAATCGCACTTAAAGGAAACCAAAGTACTCCACATGATGATGTGAGCTTATTTTTTTAAAATACTCCCAAAAGTGATGAGAGTACCTTGAATACCTATACACACATTGATGCAGGTCCTGTTCGTATAGAAGAAAGAAATGATTGCTTTCTGAAATTACTGCAAATATTTTATATGCGATTGCCCTAGCTAGATAAGGTCTATCATATCCAAACGGTTAATGGTGCTATAGCTCATTTTAAAAGTTGAGTTCACGGAGAAATGAAGGCCGTTGCAACGAAGTATTTATCAAATTATCTTGCTTAGTTCAGAGAAAGTAACGCAAAGCTAGATAAACAGCAAATATTGATAGCTGCTTACAGATAGACAACAGTATTATGGAACAGAGCCTTAATTAATACCTCGCTTTCACGTAGTGAAAGGCGAGCCAAAGCTAGACAGCTTGCTGCGAGGATTTATACTTTTTTAAAATAACATCTAGATGCAGTGTCATTTTTTGATTCCCACCTATTTGTGAAAATATTCCATCAAAACTTTTTAACTGTAAGCCATTAAATGTTATCATTATTTAGAGAACCCCACTTCACTGATAATATAATGTTAGATAATAAATGGTTCGTCGTACCTAAACCTAATCCACATGCAGACTTAAGGCTTATTTGTTTTCCTTATGCTGGCGGTAGCGCTACTATCTATATGTCATGGGTTAAGTATTTACCAAAAAATGTAGAACTTGTTATTGTTCAACCGCCTGGTCGTGGTGCTAGAATGTTCGAACAAGCATTTTCAACAATGGCATCTTTAACTGCAGAACTGCTTAAAGTGTTCCCTAAATATACCAACAAGCCCTATATTCTATTCGGGCACAGTTTAGGTAGTAGAATTGCGTTTGAACTGATGAACCAATTACAAACTTCATCACTTCCCTTACCTCAAATTTTTATAGCATCGGGGAGTAGAGCTCCTCATATAGCGTCAACTAAGAAGACCATCCATCACTTACCTGACGATGCGTTTATAGCTGAGCTCAAGCACCTTAATGGCACCCCGCAAGCGGTTATTGAAAATAAAGAGCTTATGGCGTTATTTCTTCCTTTACTGAGAGCAGATTTTGAAATAGCGGATAATTATTGCTTTGCGGATAAAGCAGTGTTTAACTGCCCTATTTACGTATTAAGCGGTAAAGATGATGTTGATATTACTCAATTTCATTTAGAAAGCTGGGGGGACTTTTTTAATTCCACTGCCAATATGCACATGATATCAGGTAATCACTTTTTTATAGAAAGTCATAAAGTATCAGTTTTACAAAAAGTTAATGACATTATTGCAACAGTCTTAGATAAAACAACGTCACGTTTCTCGCCACACCAAAAATTATCGACGAATAAATAATTATTGCTATGACAGAAAATAACCAAAAGAGTCAAGAGGAGCTGTTTCTCAGTGAATATACCTATCCAGTCTCATTTTTACCGCAACATATTCATTTAACAAGTTATCACTTCAATCTTTCAAACTATAAAGAAAGCTTATACCAAACATTAAATATTCACTGTCCTCAATCAATACAAAAATCTGTCATAAAGCGCCAAGCTGAATACCTTGCAGGGCGATATGCCACATCAATGGTTTTTCAACCATTACACATGCCGATTAGTAATGTTCTCATTGGAAGCAACCGAAGCCCTATTTGGCCGCAAGGAATGGTAGCGTCTATCTCTCATAGTAGCACTATCGCTCTTTGCGCTGCTGCACTTGATAATAATTATCAGTACTTAGGCATCGATATTGAGAGAAGACTTTCGTTAGAATTGGTAACTGAAATAAAAAAAAGTATTATTAACAATAATGAAGAGGACTTATTACTTAGTTTCAATAATTTTATGAGCTTTACAGACGCTTTTACTTTAGTATTTTCTGCTAAAGAGAGTCTTTTTAAAGCTCTTCATCCACAAGTGAATTCCTACTTCGATTTTTCAGCTGCGGAGCTATTGAAGCTTTGCAATAAAACCAAACAATTCGAGTTGGTTTTATTGCAAGACTTATCTTTAAAGTTAAAAGCGGGTACGAAGTTTACCGGTAACTTTTATTTTGATGAAACTCACGTTACCACACTGATAGCTCAATAATTCTAATCAAGACTTTACGCATAGCTTTCTTGCGTATCGTAAGATGATTCCATCATGGCCTGCCCGCTATCAAATTTATATAATCGGTCCGCTAAATGGAAGTATCGATCATCGTGACTAATAACCACCACCGTTTTTCCTTTCGATTTTAATTCAGGCAATAACTCTCGATAAAAATAATCTCTAAAGTATGGGTCTTGATCTGCCGCCCACTCATCAAAAAGGTATATTGCCGCGTCTTCCCCATAGGCTAAGAGCATAGCTAACCTTTTACGTTGTCCTTGGGATAAAGTCGTCATCGTCAGTTTCCCATCAACAACATCAACTTTGTTCGCCATTTTTAATCTCTCTAAATGACCTTGAACATCCGACTTTTTAACTAGATCACCACTTCTATTTAAAATATGTTCGAACAAATAAAAATCTGAAAATATGGTCGAAAAGTGATTTCGATACCATTGGATATTTTCTTCTGTTATTTACGTTTTCCCTAAGCTTAAAGCACCGTCTTTCGGTTGATACAAACCAACAAGTACCTTAGCAAAAGTTGATTTCCCACTACCATTACCACCACGAATAAAAACCACTTCCCCCTGCGAAAGATTGAAATCAATCGGCCTAATAGAAAAAGGGTTTTCTTCTTTTTGTTGATAACTATAAACAATATTTTTTGCTGTAAGCGTTTTCCATGAAGTATTCAAAGGTATTTTTACAACATTTTCATCATTTTTATGATTTTTATGATTTTTATGATTTTTATGATTTTTATGATTTTTATGATTTTTAGGCTCTGTTGTAGCTAATTGTTGTCTATACTTATAAATAGACTTAGCTGATTGAAGGTACTAGCA
>JBLIDR010000186.1:0-5115 GCA_047632655.1 Francisellaceae bacterium
CATTAAATCAGAATATATCCTTTTTGCTCAAGGGAGGACGGGTAACTCAGATAAGCTAGGGTTAAAAGAAATAGGAATTGAAATAGATTCTCGTGGTTCTATTAAAGTTAATGATAGTTATCAGACCATTAAATATAAAAATATTTATGCTGTTGGTGATATTGTTGGTGCACCTTCGTTGGCCTCAGCTGCATTTGATCAAGGTCGTTTTGCCGCGACTCATATGGTCACTGGTGAATGCCATGATCACCTTGTGAAATATATTCCAACCGGTATTTACACACTACCAGAAATCAGCTCAATTGGTAGAACAGAAAAAGAACTGACCAGTGAAAAAATACCATACGAAGTGGGACATGCGTCATTTAAAGATTTAGCTAGAGCACAAATAACAGGTGAAAAAACAGGAATGCTTAAAATAATATTTCAAAGAGATACATTGGAAATTTTAGGAATTCATTGTTTTGGTAGTCAAGCTTCAGAAATTATTCATATTGGGCAGACTATTATGGCACAAAGTGGAGAGTCAAATAGTTTAATGTATTTTGTTAACACTACTTTTAACTACCCAACGATGGCAGAAGCTTATCGTGTTGCTGCGCTTAATGGGTTGAACCGGCTATAAATTTCCTTGAATTAACTAAATATTTTAATCAAAAATAAGACGATAATTCCAACAATTATTGAACAGAGTCCATATGTTCGTATTTGCTTGTTATCTGCTGTTGATATTTTTTTTATCATTTCCTTATATTTATCGGGCCTTAAAAAAGGCATTATACCTTCAAATACAAGAACTAAACATAATCCAATAATAAACTCATGCCAGCCCATTTTTATCCTTAAGCTATATCAATTATTCAGAAGGTGAGCCCGTAGGGTTGAAATATTGGAAAAATTTGCCTTTAGGTTTTAATATAAGGACATCTTTTCCATTGGTCAAGCTATCATTATACGCCTGCATACTTCTTAAAAACTTATAGAATTTGATATTTTTTGAGTAATCATTTACATAAGTTTTAGCAGCTTCCATTTCACCTTCAGCCTTTATTCTCTTGGCTTCACTTTCAGCTGTTGCCTTAATTACAGTTACCTCTGCATCAGCAGCTGCTTTTATTCCTTCAGCTAATTGATTACCATTAGCGCGAATTGTAGAGGCATCTTTCTCACGATTTGAACTCATGCGCTGATAAACTGATTCTGTTACAGTGCTGGGTAAGTCAATAGATTTAATTCTTGCGTCAACAATTTCTACACCAAATTTTTTAGATTGTTTTTGTACGACAGTTATTAATTCTTTAATTAATTCATCACGCTGATTATTGACCAGTTCTTGAATCGTTCTTTTTCCAACCTCATCGCGCATATTTGCCTCAACAACTTGAGATAGCAAAGTATCCGCTTTGGATATATTGCCAGAAGTTGTTTTATAAAAATCTGCTATATTACCGATTTTCCATTCTACATAGGCGTCAACTTTAACATCTTTTTGTTCTTTAGTAACAATTCTAGATGAATCAATATTTAATGATCTAAGCCGCATATCATAAATTTGAACTGTATCAGCTAAAGGCATTTTGAAATGTAACCCGGGGCTATATACTAATTCTTGACCATTTTCTTGCGTTTTTATTTTACCTAGTTTAAGCACAATAGCACTTTCAGATTGATTGACGGTAAATACGGATCCTGATAAAAGTAATATGGCAACGAATACCAAAACCACAGCAGCTATTAATTTATTCATTGGTTTGCCTCCAACCAACGCATATATTGCATTTGATTTTTTTGTAGGTTTGACGAATTATTAGATGATGGTTTATATGGTACTGGAGAAATTCCATTTTCTGGACCATTAGTTGTGTTGCTGTTTCTCTCTGAGTTCAAGTCATCTGGTAAATAAAAAAGATTATTATTACCATTACCCTCCACTAGGAAAACTTTATTTTTGTCAAAAACCTTTTCCATTGTTTTAAAATATAACTGGGTTTCAATTATTTCAGGAGATTTTTCATAAATTGGCAATAAGGCGTTAAACTGTGCTACATCACCTTTTGCTTGCAGTATTAAATGTTGTTTGTAGGCGTTTGCTTCGTCTAAGGTTCTTTTGGCTTGTCCCTTGGATATAGGTACAATTCTATTGGCATAGCTTTTAGCTTCATTTTGTAATTTCTCACGATCTTCTCTAGCTTTAATGACATCGTCAAATGCACTTTTTACTGCTTCTGGTGGTCTAGCGGGTTGCATTAATACTTCATTAATTTCTATACCAGATTGATATTTATTAAGTAACGATGTTAATTCAACTTTTACTTTATCAGTGATTTGTTTTCTGTCTATTGTTAAAATATTTTGCAATTCACTTTGACCAATAACCTGTCTAACAGAGCTATCAAGTGCTTGAGACAAAAGTTCAGTTGGGTTGACAGTATTGAAAAGATAATTTTGCACATTTCCTACGTGATATTGAACCGCGAAAGAAACATGAACGATATTTTCTTTTGATGTTAACATTTCTTTGTCTAGAGTAACCGTGTCAACTTTAGAGACATTTACTTCTATGATGCTTTCAATGAATCTCGGGTGCCAATGCATACCAGGTCCGACAGTTTTGGTGTACTGTCCAAACTCAAGCACAACTGCTTTTTCAGGTGGTTTAACAACAAAAATACCACTAAGTGCCCAAATAACTATGGCGATAATTATAAAGAATGGGACTAGCCATTTAAACTCAGGTAGATTTATATTTGATGATCCGCCAGAGTTATTTTCTTTGCCATTATTCTTTTTTTTACCACCTAGAAAATTTTTTATTGCCTTCTCTAAATCAGGCGGGCCTTTCTTATCAGGTTTTTTACCCCAAGGGTTATTGTTCTCTGATTTTTGCAACCAACCCATAATTTCCTCTATATATTAATTGTTGTTATCATTCTCACTAAAAGACTTGTTCATTTCAAGGTTGTTATCCTGAATAATGCGTAATAAGTCTGATCTGGCTATGTTAAGTTCAAGAATATACTCTCCGTCTTCAGACGTGGATTCAGATTTAATTACACCTAAGTCATATAGCTCAGATCTAATTTTAGACTTAGTAGTGGGAATGATTAGTTTTCCATAACACCAGTTTTTATGAAAATGATGTGCTATTGACTCAAATAATATATCTATACCAGTATTTTGAACTGCCGAAAGCCAAATTGAATCTGTTCCTTCTGGCTCATTAAGTAAGACATGGGCTTGAGTATTCTCCATTAAATCAATTTTATTATAAACTTCGATTATTGGTTTTTGATCTGAATGAATTTGTTTTAAGACTGAATAAACTTGCTTAGAATATTCAGGATAATTTTCATCAGAATAATCAATGACATGAATCAACAGGTCTGCCTCTATTGTTTCTTCAAGGGTAGCAGAAAAAGCTTCAACGAGTTTATGCGGAAGGTTTTTAATAAATCCTACAGTATCTGAAAAAACTACTGGGCCAAATTTTGGGATATTTACTTTACGTAATGTAGGGTCTAAAGTGGCAAACAACTGATCTTTAACGAACACATCTGATCCGCAGATCGTGTTAAATAAGGTTGATTTCCCCGCATTTGTATATCCAACAAATGCTATGGTTGGGATGTTTGCTTTTTTTCTTGATGAACGACCTAATCTGCGTTGTTTTTTTACTTTTTCTAAGCTGAGTTGAATTGAGATAATTCTTTCGCGCAACATTCGCTTATCTAGTTCAAGCTGCTTTTCGCCAGGGCCACCGCGTACACCTATACCACCTTTTTGTCTTTCTAGATGAGACCATCCTTTGACTAGACGCGTAGACTGATAGCTTAATCTAGCTAGCTCTACCTGTAGTTTACCTTCTCTAGTTTTAGCTCTATCAGCAAATATTTCTAAAATAATCCCAGTACGATCAATTATTTTGCAATCTAATTGTAATTCTAGATTTCTTTCTTGCGAAGGTGTAATCGGGTGGTTAAAGACAACAACGTTTATGTCGTTGTCTTTAATGATATCTTGAGCTTCTTGAGCTTTCCCTTTTCCAAGAAATAATTTAGCATCTGGTAATTTTCTTTTAAATTGAAGTTTTTGAATTGGAAATAATTTAGCTGCTGACACCAATCCATGTAGTTCTTGGATGTCAGCATTTAATTCTTTCTTTCCAGAAAATTCAATGCTGATTAGTAGGCAGCGATCACCGCCTTCTTTTCCTTCAAAAAGTTGCAAAGATTATTACCTTATTTTTCTTCTGGATTGTTATCAAGAGATGATTCTGTATTTTCACTTTCAGTATCGTTAGATTCATCATTTAAATTTTCAGCTGTATCTAGTTTATTTGATGACTGATGATGTTGGTTGTAATTACTATAAATAAGTTTTACAGCCTTAGAAGGTACAATCGTTGAAACAGCATGTTTGTATACCATTTGATTCACATTGTTTCTTAATACGATTGCAAATTGATCAAAAGCCTCAATGTTACCCTGCAGTTTTATGCCGTTTACTAAGTAGATTGATACAGGTATTTTCTCTTTTCTTAGTGCGTTTAAAAAAGGGTCTTGCAAAGTTGAAATTCTAGACATTAATAGCTTCCTTGTTTTGTTATTATAATCATATCCATTAAATATTGTAATCGGATATACTCTCGATTAGCAGTGAGATTTTAACAGTAAAAATACCATTATCCAAATCATTTTTTAGTTATTCGAACTAGAATTAACTGTTATTTTCCTACCTATTAATCTTAATTTCGTAATAAATTCTTTAGTTTTAGCTTTTAGATGTTTTATTGGGAGTGCCTTTGTAATTTGTTGGCGACAAAATTTATTATTTTGTTGTTGATGTCGTTATCCAAGCAATTAAAGTTATTAATTTCACAAGACTGCCAGTTTCTGAGCCAGGTTAACTGTCTCTTGGCTAGCTGTCTGGTAGCAATAATTGATTTCTCAATAAATAACTCGTAGCTAATATCACCAGATAGATGCTCCCAAGCTTGACGATAGCCAACACAGCGCATCGAAGGTAAGTGTAACCCGAGATTTTTATTTTTATACAGCTTCTCCATCTCTTCCATAAATCCATTTTGCAACATAGAGTGGAATCTTTTTTCTATAC
>JBLIDR010000187.1:0-5112 GCA_047632655.1 Francisellaceae bacterium
TATCTTCTAATTTGTATCAGAGCTAGGTATTTATCACCATATGTTCTAATTATCATACCATTAGTCTATTTGATTGGAATGATTGGGATATGGATTTCTAAAGTACATGGGACTGCGGCATTTAATGGGCAATATTTCATGTACGTATATTTTGGTATTTGCATCCTTACATTTATTATATTTATTTTTCAAAAAATATCACAAAAAAAATAAGATTCAAAGTATTGTGAGATTATTGATCAAGTGTTTTATCCCTGTATCATTCTTTTAAGGTTAGGCTATTGACAGATTCGTCCTGCACAAGTAATATGCACTACAATATAATCGTTTTATCGTAGTTATACTTAATTATAAGTATTTACTGTGATTCAAAAGATACCAGCATTGTAATGGTCGATTCTTTCATTAATCATGAAGTGACCTTGTTATTAGCGGTGCTAGTTTGAATTTTCATTTTCTTGAGTTAATGGTTTTAACAACTATTCGCCAGGCGTAATATAAATGCACGGGAATCAAACTAGAGGTTATAGAGTAATGAGAAGATATATTTCGGTCAGCATTTTTATTTTTTTTATTTTTTTACCATTTATGGTTATTGTTACTTCATTGTACACTACAACAACGGAGCATGAATTGGCAATATTCCACCCTGTTCCAAGCGTGCATGTTGTTGTTGAAGGGATGATTGTTCCATATTCCTCAACGGAAATAAAAAGAAATGCTAGTGTATAAATAAGATTTAGGCCGCTTGGGAATGGCACAAAACATTTCATGATTTTATTTTTATAATTTAAAATGCTAGTCTGGTAAATCAAAAATAGTGAGATTGTAAGGCTATAATATTATCTTTATAGCTGCTTCTATGAATTAATATTGAATTTATTAGAAGTAATATTAATTTGACTGCTTTTTTGAGAAATTGTTTCAGCTGTATGAAGATCAAGTCCATTAATATTGGTCTCTCTATTTTCTGCGCTAATCTCTAAAAGATTTGAAGCTTCAATTTGAGCATTTTCAACAGAAATGTTAAGCATATTATTTGATTTTAATGACATTTTAGATGATTTGATCTCAATTTCCTTCGAATTAATTGATATATTGCTTTTTCCAGCTCCAAGAGTAACATCACCGTGCAGGATATATTTAAGCAAGTTATTGTTTGATCTTTCTAGAACGCTTACTATATAAGCTTTATTAAATGATAACAATACTTCAACTATGTCGTCATTCTCTGGTTGAATTATGCAAGATGCAGAGAGAAATGTTTCAATTTGATGTTCTGCGTATAGCACGTGGAAAGATTTGTTAGAAAATTTATGGATGATTTTTGCAATTATTCTTCTACACTCATATTCTTTTGAGTCTAATCTTATTTGATTTTGTTCAGAATTAATTTTAATATTATCAATTTTCATTTTAAGTACAGACATGGAAGATCTCTTTGGTAGTGTGGCACAACGGTATTTCTGTTCATAATAACATCTTTTCTCGCTATAAAACAAATATTCAATCTGTCAGGTACAAGAATTGTGATAATGTTTTACCTTTTCGACCACTTCTTTTTTTACTTCTTCTGCTGTTTTTGATGCATCAATAATATAATAATTATTTTCTTGTTTAATATTATGTAAATAAGCTTTTCGAGTTCGTTGAAAGAAGTCAATTTGTTCAGACTCAATTCTGTCAATAACATCTCTGGATTGAATGCGCTCAAGTCCAAGCTTGGGTTCTATATCTAAATAAATTGTGAGTCCTGGTTTGAAATTTTGTAATAACATATTATGTATCTTGTGCAGTAATTCATTATTAATGGATCTACCGCCTCCTTGATATGCAAAGGTTGAAAGATAAAATCGATCTGAAATAACCCATTTTTGAGTTAGTAATGCTGGTTCAATTAAATGCTTTACATGTTGCATTCTGCTGGCATACATTAATAATAACTCACTTTCATCACATAACTTCTCATTTTGATCGGAAGAAATAATAATATCTCGAATACGTTCAGCTAGCGGTGTGCCACCCGGTTCACGGGTGAAAATATATTCATTAGTTTCAAAGTTAAGCGAAAAATGGTTTTTTAATGCATTGATTACTGTGCTTTTACCTGCACCCTCGAGACCTTCAATAACAATTAATTTAGAACAGAGTGGCATAAATTTAATTTTTTGATGATTAAGATTATGTACAGTGTATTTTAGTATTATTCATAAATGAATATTAGTCTGAATATAAATAGCGATTAAACCATATTATTTTTCTTGCTATTTGAATCTGATGTGTTTAATATGATGCACAGTTGATGCGGGGTGGAGCAGCTTGGTAGCTCGTCGGGCTCATAACCCGAAGGTCGTTGGTTCAAATCCAGCCCCCGCTACCAATAGATTATTAGTTGTTTTTGCAAGTTAGCAAAAGATCGCAAAGGACCTATTGGTCCTTTTTTTGTATCTGGGGATTTATAATGTTAAATGAAGAAACTATAAGCCAATTAAAAGCAGAAATTGAGTTGCTAGGCTATGTATTATGGGGTTTAGAAACCCAGGGTGGCCAAAATAATGCTTTAGTTGTTCAGGTTTTTGTTGAAAAAGATGGTGGCATCACTTTGGATAACTGCCAAGAAGTGGGCAGGCACTTAGGTGCTTTTATTGAAGTTGAGGAGATAATTACTTCTAAGTACACATTGGAGGTTTCTTCTCCTGGAATTAATAGGCGTATTTTTAATCTTAATCAGTGTATTGGTTTAGAATCTAAATTCTTTAAGTTTAAACTTATTGATGACATCGATGGTAGAAAAAGTTTTAAGGCTGAATTGATTAAAGTTGATATGGATAAAGGTAGCTTAGAATTTAACTATGAAGGTGATGAAATGGTTGTGAGCTATGATAATATTGATAAAATGAATTTATTCTATAAATGGTAAGGGTGAGGTTAGGTAATGAGTAAAGATTTATTATTAGTCATCGAGTCAGTTGCTAATGAAAAAAGTGTTGATAAAGAAATAATTTTTTCAGCAATAGAAGAAGCTATTGCAATGGCTACTTGTAAAAAGCATGGCATTGAAATGGATTTGAACGTTCATATTGATCGCATTACTGGAAATCATTCAGCAAAAAGGGTTTGGACTATTGTTGATGAAGATTTTGAAATCGAAAATCATCAAGCGCAAATGTATGTTGATATTGCTGAAGAACGAGGTTATGACCTAGAAGTAGGTGATGTTTTGACTGAAGAAATTGAAGCTGCTGAGTTTGGGCGTATTGCCTCTCAAGCAGCTAAACAAGTTATTGTGGCTAAAATTCGAGAAGCAGAACGCAAAAAAAGCATGATCAAATTTAAAGAAAAAATTGGTAAGATCCTTTTTGGTGAAGTTAAGCGTGTGACTCGTGAGTTTTTAATTATTGATCTAGGTGATAATGCTGAAGGTATATTGCCGCGCTCTGAGCTTATCCCTCGAGAGATTTTTAGAATCAATGATAAAATAAGGGTCTGTTTAATTAATATTGATCCTGAAGCTAAAGGCCATAATTTGCTTTTAAGCCGCTCTGATAAAAAAATGATGTATGCTCTTTTTGAGTTGGAAGTTCCTGAAATTGCTGAACAAGAAATGGAAATTGTAAATATTGCGCGTGAAGCAGGATCAAGATCAAAAGTTGCTGTTAAGTCAAATGATAAGCGTATTGACCCTATTGGTGCCTGTGTTGGTATGCGTGGTTCAAGAGTTCAAGCAATAATTAATGAATTAAATGGTGAGCGAGTAGATATTGTTCTTTGGGATGATAATCCGGCACAATATGTTATTAATGCAATTTCTCCAGCAGAAGTAGTCTCTATCATTCAAGATGAAGATAAAAATACGATGGACTTAGCAATCAAAGAAGATCAGCTTTCTATTGCTATCGGTAAAAATGGGCAGAATGTTAAGCTTGCTGCAGAATTAACTGGATGGAAATTAAAATTATTAGCTGAGTCAGAGGCTGAGGAAAGTAAACAAGTTGAGCTTCAAGCTTTGGTTAAAGTATTTGTTGATGCATTGGATGTTGAGAGTGATATAGGCGAAGCTTTAGTCGAAGAAGGTTTTGTTAGTTTAGATGAAGTAGCCTATATTGACACAGAAGAAATGGCAAATATCGAAGGCTTTGATGCCGAGATAGCGAAAGAATTACAAGAAAGAGCTAAAACAGCGTTGCTAACTCAGGCTTTGTCTGGAAGCAAAACTCCTGCTGAAGACCTTTTATCATTAGAAGGTATGACTGAAGAATTTGCCGAAATATTAGCAGAGAATGATATTATTACGATGGAAGATTTAGCCGAGCAATCAGTTGACGATATCCTTGATATTGTTGATGCAGAAGCAGAAGAAATTGGAAAGCTTATTTTACTAGCTAGAGCGCCATGGTTCTCTCAAGAGTCTGAATAAAAGAATAGGAGCAATAGACAATGTCTAATACAACAATTAATCAATTAGCTAAGATCGTAGGTGTTAGCGATAAAATTCTCCTTGAGAAATTAAAGTCAGCTGGTATTGTAAAACAATCAGGCTCTGACTTTATTTCTGATGAAGAAAAGAACACACTTTTGTCATATATTAAAACTGGTGGCTCTAGTGTCAAAAAAGTTAGTTTGAAGCGTTCAGGTTCTCAAGTTAAACTTTCAGGGCAGAGTTCAAAAGTAAACATTGAAGTGCGTAAAAAAAGAGTTATTCTAAAGAAAGAAGAGCCAAAAGAGATAGCTAAAAGCGTAGAGAGTTCTAGTTTAGAAATAACAGATTTGCCTTCAAATATTATAAGTGTACCGGAGGTTGTTATCGAGCCCGTTGTTGAAAACATTGCGGTGAAGCCTGAGAAAGCTAAAGTTGAAGAGATCACTCCTGAGAAAGCTAAAGTTGAAGAAATCAATGCTGAAAAAGCTGAAGTTGCAGAGATAAATCCTGTGCCAGTAGCAGCAAAAAATCAACCTGATTTATTTGAATTACCTACCAACATTCCTGCATCAGTAATTAGGCAGGAACGTAAAAAAGCTGAAGCTGCTGAAGCTGCTAAGATTAAAGAAAAAGAAAAAGAAAAAGAAGAAGCTGATAAAAATAAAAAAACTACAGATAATTTCAAAAAAAGT
>JBLIDR010000188.1:0-5076 GCA_047632655.1 Francisellaceae bacterium
AGTGATCGTTAATAATTCAAAATTGACTGACAGCAATGGTGGTTTTTGCGACGGTTAGATTAAGTAAAGTCATAGTGACTCTGAGTACGTGCATTTTTTGCACGTACTCATGGCCTCTAAGGTGCAATGCTCCAGTATGACCTATTACTAACTCTTTACTAAAAAAATAGTAAGAGTAAAGCGTCTGCAATAGTGGATTAGTTGGCTATCAAAATAAAGTATAAAACCTTTAGCTAGGTTCATATAATCAGTATAACCTGGCAAGAATTTACTTCTTGAATACTAAATTTATATAAACTTATCCCCCTAATACGCTCCTATGGTAGTAATAACCACAAAAAAATAACTAGATATTACTTATTCTTCTTAGCACACTTTTGTTTATGTAATGTATGCGATCTCATAATGTAATAAAACTCAAACTATAAGGCAGTAGAGTGAACAATTCTCAACTTAATTGGCAGTCTTATATTCAAACTATTGAATATAAGACTGTAACTTGATAGTTGCAAAAACTCCTTCTTTAACTTCTGTTTACTTACAAGACGAATTAAAAGAGTGGCGGATTCACCGAAATAAAAACAGCAACGGTTATGTTACTTTAGGGAAACTACTTAATGCCGACAAAACAGAATTGATTGACGAAAAAATACTGTTTAAAGATTGGTTGGTTTTTGAAGTAAAAAATAAAAATTCAAACTTAGCCATACTTGAATTGAGGGACACCCCTCTAGAAGTAGGTGAATTATTAACAGCATACGGTTGTACTTATGAAACTCAAGAAACTTACTCCCAAGATAAGTACCCAGGAAAGTTCATTGAAGCAGAAAAAACTATTTAAGAATCGCTCCATTTGAGGACACGAGCATATCTGGTGACGGATTTGACTATGCACCTGCAAAATTGAATTACTTGCGAAAAGTTCTTAATAAATTACCGAACTGACAGACCCTAAGAAAAATGTACTTCAATATTATGCTTATGATTTCAATAGATAGCAGGCATAAGCATTATTTTTCTAAGGTGAAAGCGCCCCATTTTGCCTTAGAAATAGGCTAGTTATGTCAACTTTATGATTAGAAAATTGACCATATTATTCGTAGAGGATTAACGGCAGCGATGTGAACTTTCGAGAAGGCCTCATTAGAAAAAATATTATTATTTTTCTGAAAAATTCACAGAAAATTTCCTAAATAGGCAAAGTTAATCAGTTCCGTCGATGTGAGGATATGAGCTGGAAGTTGGATATACGTATAAGTAATTAGACCTAATTAGCTTCAAATATTCACAGAATGCACACAGGAGCATTTAATGAAATAATTTTTTGAGTATTTTAACTTGCCGAATTTAATCAGGAAAAATGGTGTGACTAAAGGGGGCAAGTCCAAGGTAAGCGAAATGGAATCACAATCTGGTGCTCTACCAACTGAACTATAGTCAAAAATCACACCATTACCTCATTATCAATGGAATCATAAACATATACCATTCACCCGCTAGTTTGCAATATTTCTGCAATTAATCAGCAAAAAATAATATCTAGTCCAATAGTAATATCTCTCTATTCATTCTAATCGAGTTTAAATAATTATTAAATTTATAATAATCTAAACTCGAAACTATTATGTAAGAATATAAATTAATTTACATAGGAGGTAGATATGAATCAAGCTTTCAACAATAGCAAAGAAGAAAATTTATTTTTTCTTAATTTTGCCAAAGAGCTAATTGATGAATCAATTTTGTTCATTGAACGTAATGATCTTTCTCCGCTGTGTATTCATATTGAATATTTACGAGTTCTATGTAACGACTTTGATTCTCGATTTGGAAAGTTACTTTCTGAAGACCAAATATGTGGCGGTAATGAATCACTATTCCACAAATTCTGAAACGTAGCTAGCTCATCGAAGAACAAATCATCCATTATTACTGGGGGCAGTAATACAGTCGGCTAATACTCAAAATCATAAAAGAGTTAACCTTCTGAGTTCAAGGATGAACTACTTTAATTTAATCCAGTAATAGATGTAAAAAAGGGAGAAAAACAACATGGATATAACAAATAACATCATATCAGAACCTTGTGAAATGTATTGTAGTAAATGTCCTTTAAGCTTTATTCGGAACGTGAAGTATGACGTATCAATTTCTACCACTGATCAATCAATTAATATCGAGAAACAAAATATAAAGTTTTCCAGCAGATCTTTTAGAGTGTTGTGTGCATTATTAAGGCAAAAAGAAAAAACATTGAGTTTCCATTTTTTACAGCAATATGGCTGGCCAGATTCTAATGTTGTTAGAAATAACTTAACTGTTGCTATATCTGAAATAAGAACTCACTTGAGGCATACGAATCTACGAATTGAAAATGTTAGAGGCCATGGTTACCTATTAACTACTGCAGATAGTGAGTCAACCTATAATGGGATCCAGTATGCATATATTAGATGAGTTTACTATTAATACGCATGTATGGGGGGAAGTTAACATTGCCCCGAGGTTAGAGGCGATCATGACGACTATTGATGATTGCGAAAACGCTGAACTGCTTTGCACTATAACACGTATAAATAGCGTGATACCACCCGCTATATTTTTCAAATGCTTAACCGAATACGAGCATGTTAAATTATTTAGGCTAATTCTAAGTAATATTGCAAAAGAGTCTAAAAATAGAAAATACCGAATTAGTATTAATACTCCTATAGAAGTCATTCGAAATTTTAGCGAATTTTTCCCATTATTTAATAGTTTTGAGTATCAGAAATATGCCTTAGAAATATTAGAAGATGACGTCAATAAATTTGATTATTTTGAATTGGGGGTATTAGAAATAATAAATGATTTTCCAAATGTTAATATATGGCTAGATGACTTTGGCACTAATCAATCAAATTTCGACATCGTCAACTCAAATAAAATCACTTTTAGTGCTATTAAAGTATCCAAAGAACTTTTTTGGTCTCTATTACCTGAGGACCTATTATTTCTTGACAGTTTATTACGTTATTTAGCAAAACACCATAACGTTATAGTTGAAGGAATAGAGTCAAATAAGCATGTGGAGTTAGTTTCAAAAATTCCAAATGTACTGATGCAAGGGTATTATTTCTCACAAGCTAAGAAGACTATAAATGTATAGGGTAACTAAAGATAAAATCATCAAAGAATTTGAATTATTAACCCAATATATGAATGATGATGAATTATTGAAAATAAACCTTCATTTGCTTAAATTAGACGAATGTGATGATGATGTTACAAAATTAGAACCAAGTTATCAGAGTTTATGTTTATTTTTAATGGAACTCGTTGTCCAAAAAAATAAAATATCAAAAATAAAGAATTCTAATGGAATAAGCCTGATAACGGATGAAGAAAAATATTTTTTAAGTTCTTTATATGATTAGGGAATATAATGAAAGGTACATATTTATTTTACATTACCGGCCTCCAAATAAGCATTGTCTACATCTGTTAACAAGTTGTTTTTATTGGTTTTTTGTCGCTATAAATAATAAGTTTTTTAAAGCATGGGGTTATTGACGAAATAAAAGAACTATAAGCAACATTGGCTAATCCTTAGTAAAACTCAATATCGTTGTTCAACAAGCAATCAAAATAACCTAATTCGTCTTTTTTAATAGACAATATATTAAACCCAGTTAACCAAAGCTTTGTATTTTATTCATTAGCCAGTTTTTGTAATTGGCCTCTTTGAGTGGCAGTAAGTAAAACTAGACAATCTTCAGTTATATTGGTCACTAAATTAATAGCGCTAAAGCTTTTAATTATTTGTACAAGTTTTTCGAAGCTACAAAGCGTTTTTGGCACTTTAAAGTATAGCGGAAAGGTGGTGTCTAGTATTAATTCAACTTGTTTGAAGGTTTTTTTTAATGTGATAATTACTTGAAAAATGTTTAAGCTATTTATGTATAAATCTAAAGAGATTTGCTTCGCTATATTGATAATATAAAAAACTTCTCAATTTAAAAAACTTTATTTTTTTGTGTAGATACACCGAATTTCTTTACAATAAAATCATAATCCTTAATGGTAAATTCGAGTGTAACTTCCATTTGATAAGTGCTTAATAAACTTAAAAAATTAAGCCTATTAAACATCATCTTCAATAAAAAAGAATTATTATAAAATTTATAATTTTAATCCGTAGCCCTCTTTACGATAGTTATCAATGTTTATTAAAGAGCTGCTAAATGACATACGTAAATCATAAATCGCAACATTTAGGTTGTTTCCAACAACATCTGATTCAGGCCAAGCGTACTCACTGAGGAACTCTCTTGATAATATAGCTCCTGAGTAACGTGTTAGTGCACACATTAATCGAAAGCCATGGTGAGTTAGCTTATACTGCTGACCATTAACGTCAAATGTTCTTCTTTCATTAGTTTTATTTATCCCTTTTACCGATAGTTTTTTATAAGGAAATAATGAGCAATATTTACATCGACTATTGCAGGTGTTAATAGGTGCATTTTTTGTGAGGAGGTATTCACTTTGTTTTTTGATATCAGTTAAGTCAATGAAAGTTAAGCTACCCACAATACACTCCCTTTATTAAATCAGTTTGGATTATAAAACTTCTTTCTTTCAAGGACCTTGTGACTTCATATTGATTGTGTGGAAGCTTCTTTATAATTTTGACATATGACCCTTGTAAGGTTTGCACTCTTGTATCTATGGGAAAAACGCCCATAAATTCAATGAATCTTCCAACTAATCTAGGATCTAACATCGTACCAGATACCTTAGTAAGCTCTGTAAGCGCAGAATAAGTATCTAGTGCTTTTTTATAGTGCCTATCCCTGGTAAGGGCCTCGTATGTGCAAACGACGGTTAACATTCGAGAATACAAGTTTATATTTTTCTGTGCTAGACCGCGTGGGTAACCATTACCATTATAAAATTCATGATGCGAAGCAATAACATCACAAATAAAATCAGGGAAATCTCCAGATTTTCGTATTAACGCGACACCTATATCTGTATGTGCATGTAAATGAACTATTTCATTTTCAGATAATTGTTCCGCTTTATTAAAATCTA
>JBLIDR010000189.1:0-5057 GCA_047632655.1 Francisellaceae bacterium
ATATGGTGATTAAATTGATACCAAAAAAACTTCCTAATACATTCAATAAAAATACAATCAGTACACTTGCTAAAGTTATACTATGATCTTGGTATTCTGCTTTAACATGTGTTGGAAATATCTCGCTTGGTAAAGCCAATAGAGTTACCCAAAAAACCACAAAGGCTAGAGTAGTCGATATAAATAACGCTGGTATTGTGGATACATATCCCGCAATTTTTGTATGTTTAACCTGTGTCTTATTTAATTTTTTTTCTTTATCATTTAAAGACTCTAGTAATGTAGATATCTCATTATTTTTCACTTCTTCCAGCTCTATTATTTCCTGCTCTTTATCAGCTATATGCTTTTTCTTAATGGTTTCAACTATCTCAAAAACGTCTTCATCAGAAAAATTCTCTCCCACATCAACAGATACGTCATGAACCATGTTAAGTAAATCAGAATCCCAGCGGACTTGAATTAGGTCATCTTCAGTAATCTTTCCGCTTCTCTCTAAATGTTCAATTTTTTTAACAAAGCTAGTCCAAAACTTATCATCAGTGAAAAGAAGCCCGTAAGCAGATGAAACTAATTGATCCATAGGTAAGCTACCAAATAAATCAGGGCTTTTAAGCCAAAACATGGTAGTCATCCACTGTTCAGAGACAATTAGAGGAATATATTTTTTAGGGATATCATCTTGAAAGAACTTATTAGCGAGATTAACTAAACCATTATTTGGTGTTACAAAAACGGAAAATGTTTTATTTAAATCGTTGATTAAATTACCTTCACGCATATTGTATATTCGAGATATGCAGATAGTGTCATGGTCTAAATTTTTTGACTCTTTAAAATTATGAGATATCGCCTTTTCTAATGCAACCTCATCACATTGATATTGCTTCTTTTCCTTGAAGCCAAGTTTCACTTTAATCCCAAGCTTTTCAAGTGATGAGGTTAGGAGTTTTATTTCGGTGTGCAGCCTCGCTGCGTCACACTCTAAGTATCGTAGTAACTCTAAAGTTTTAGTATTAAACCGTTTATAGTTCTTCCGCTCAAGATCATGCTTCCATGCACCTAGTAAACGTTCAGTTTCATCAATTGTTTTATCAAACACATGAATTTTGACCCCTACATTAGTAAGTAATGAAATGAATTCTTTAAGAGAGTTTTGTTTTTGATAACCACTAAACCCAAGCAATCCAACAATTATCGGGGTGTCCAAATACACTGTTAGAGATTTATAGTTTTTCTTTTGACCTACCTTGTCTGCAAAACACAGATAATTGGCAAGTAGCATACCTTTAACAAGACGAGAAAAATGCTCCAGAGATGCTGTTTTATTTTTATGGATATGACTGATAAAAGAAGCTGTGACATGATCAGTATTCTTTATTTTTTCTCGTAACTCATTTTTTTCGTAATGTTTATTGTCTGTTACGCTTGAAATATTTTTATTGATAAACTCTTCAATCAGTACGTCACATTCATCAACGCTAAGCTCTTTATCAAACTTGGTCTTAGCAAAATCAATGAAATCACGCCTAAGTATTTCAAGCGATACTGTTATATCTTCTTTCTTTTCGTGATATCCATTTTTCCACTTGTCTACTACTTCAATATTTGGGATGAAAACATGGTTTTCTCGATGAAGCAGTCCTCGTTTTTTTGCCCTGGTTATAAATACCTGAATCGCAGATATAGGCGGTTTAAATCCGAAAGATTTACCCAGTTCTTCTTGCAGTAATTCTGGAGAAACTTCAAGCCGACCTAGGTTAGAAAGAGTCACCGCAATGAAGGGTAAAAAAAGATCTATTTCATCAGAAACCTCATTCGCTTTTAATGATTCCAATAGGGCTAATTGTAATAAAGGGCTGCTTATTTCCATTAAACTATACACTCCTGTGCTTCAATTCTTACTCTGCGCTTACCCGTTAGCAACTGCTGCATCAGGGCTTTCTTCTCTTGTTTTAGGTCGGATAGTTGCTGCTCTAACAAATTAATTTCATTATCTGAGTTACTTATAACAACAGAAATTTTTTGCTGTTCTTCTAAATTAGGAAAATCAAATCTAATCCCCTCAAAAGCACTTTTAGATAGCTCTAAAAAAGTAGACCCGCTAGCTTTGCTCACAAGCTTATGTTTATAGAAATGTAATAAGTGATATACAAAAAGAATATTCGTATTCTCATTGGGAATAATATTTTTAAAGCCTTGGTTAGTGCACATTTCATGGGCAGTAATGGCCATTTCGCCAATAGTTGCACGAGTACAGACCAATAGAGATCCCTTAGGGACAAGCTTGGATGAACTATTTTTAAGTCCTTCTGAAGAGATTTTTCTGAGGCTAGAATTAATATAAACACTACTCTGTTTTGTTATGTCGGTAGGGGTAATCCAGTTAATATCGCCATCCCAGTATTCTTTATTGGTTGTACTAGGTGTACCTCCTGAATGAATTGTGCCAATACTACCAATATTTAATTCTTCCCACTCGCCCTCAAACGGCATACCCGAATCATCAAGTAGGTGTTTTTTGCTTGTGAGCAGTTGTTGCATTAGAGCTTTTTTCTGCTGCTTGCTGTTGTCTATTAGGCGCTCGACAGTACTGATCGATTTATCCCAAGTTCCAAGAATAGTGGCTATTTTTCGTTGATCAGGGAGTGGGGGCAAAACAATTTTAAGTTTTTTTAGGTCGCGTAAGGATAAAAATGGCTGAGCTCCCCCCGTCTTAGTGCTGTGAGTTACTTTTTGCTGCCTAGATTTATAGTAATGATAAAAATACGAATCATTAAGTTGTTTTGAATCAGGCTTAAGTAGAGCAATGTTTTTCATACTGAATTCAAAGTCGACGCCCACATAGGCACAATCTCCAATATTACCTAAACCAATATTTACGATTAATAGATCTCCTTTTTCAGGGTTACAGCGTTTATAAATAACATCATGATCTGCTTGGCAGAGATATAAACAGTCATCAAACCTTATGGTTCCTTTTTTTACATGAACAGATTTTATATAAGGAATTCCCTGCTTCGTTGGGTTCGGTGTGTCGTGCGTTCCATCGGTGATCTTTGTGCATACCTCTATTGCGTTAACTACTTTCCAATCATTAGGTAAAAGTCCTAAATGAGGATGTTCAAGATAATCTTTACCTTGCATAACCCAACTCCTTTAAGCAGCCTTTCACCCCTGCTTTATAAACATTCAATGCAATAGCTACCGCCATCAATATTTTATTCAGCCATAAACTAATCATTAGCTTCTCCTTTTTCTAGCGTATCAGGCTTATTGAGTACTTTTTTCTCAGCGCTGGCTAATCTGCGTTCTACTTTTTTTACGTCTTCGGCAGGCGGTAAATTTTCGGGTTGAATGCCTCGATCAAGCAGTGTTTTACGAACCGCTTGATTGTTGGTGATGTGCTCGTTAGATATCTGTTGTTCTTGCGTCATTTGTTGGTTACGCGCATTGTGAATGGTAATTTCAGTGGCAAAATCTTTTGCTTTTAAAATAATTGTGGGCGCAAAATCAGCCAGTGGGCGAGTATCTGGCACTTGCCATTTGGCTTTCATAGCCTTGGTGTTGCGGCCAAATAGTGCGGTGTCGCCTTTGCTGCGAATTAAGGCAAAATTTTGGTTGCCACCTGTTTGTTCAAAAATCACATCAGATAGCTCTTTTTCGGTACCTGATAGCTTTCTACGGGCTTCGATCCGTTCGGATTCTAGTAAGCGCTGCTCTATCAACTCGGCTTTGCGGGTTTGCATGGCAAAATAGGTTTGTGCAAAGGCGATTTGTTGCTTTCTAGGGTCACCATTTTGGGCAATTAAATAACAGGCATAGCGAGTGAGCATAACGTCGTCTATTTCACGCTTGCTACCTGAGCCAAGTTCGACCATTTTCCCGACGTCGGCAAAATGGTCCGAGATACTATGGCCGCTGATTTCACAGGCTGTTTTTGCTTTTGAGATAACACTTAAAAAGTTATCCCATTTACCGTACCCAAGTAGGTGCTGTAAATCACGCGCTAACCAGAATTCAATGCCCGTTTCTGTGTGCTGAGCATGGCCTTCAAAGGTTGCCGTGAGTGTTTGAATTTGCTGTTGTTCCATAACGGCTCCTTAATATCCCAGTTCTGTTAAATAGCCTTCCATTTCTACTTCTAGTGCACTCAGCTCTGTTTTAAGGGCTAAGCGCTCTGTTCGTACGGCCACTAAATCAATCTCGGCTTCTTCTTCAAAGGTATCAACGTAACGTGGAATGTTTAGGTTAAAGTCGTTTTCTTTAATTTCATCAAAGCTGGCTAGGTATGAATACTTATCAGTGGTTTCACGTGCTTTGTAGGTGTCGATGACCTTCTGAATATTCTCTGGGGTTAGCTGGTTTTGGTTTTTACCGGATTTAAACTCACGGCTGGCATCAATAAACAGCACGTTCTTATCTGTCTTTTGCTTCTTAAATATTAAGATAGCGGCTGGAATACCGGTGCCGAAGAAGAGTTTTTCAGGCAGGCCAATGACGGTATCTAGCAGGTTTTCTTCAATTAATTGCTGGCGAATTTTACCTTCCGATGAGGCGCGGAATAATACGCCATGAGGTACCACCACACCCATTCGGCCACCTTGTTTACCTTGTGATGCAGGCTTAAGGGTTTCGATCATGTGCGAAATAAACGCGTAGTCACCTTTGGTTTTAGGTGGAACACCGCGACGGAAGCGGCCATAGGGGTCGCTGCTAGCATCGTCATGGCCCCATTTGTCTAAGCTAAAGGGAGGGTTGGCGGTCACGATATCAAAGTGTAATAACCCCGTGCCGTCTTTGTCGAGCCCTGTTTTTTCAAGTAATAGGGGGTTACGAATAGTATCGCCCCATTCAATACGGTGGTTATCTTCTCCGTGTAGGAACATGTTCATTTTGGATAATGCCCAAGTAGAACCAATAGCTTCTTGACCGAATAAAGCGTATTTTTTTGATCCATTAAAGTTGTTTCTGATCATGCGACCACACTTCATTAATAGCGATCCTGATCCACAAGCGGGATCACATATTTGATCGCCTTCTTGAGGTTCTAAGAT
>JBLIDR010000190.1:0-5045 GCA_047632655.1 Francisellaceae bacterium
CTGGGTCAAAACAATAAATGGAAAACATATATTAATCATTATACAAAAAGTAATAAAATTAAATTGCAATGTTGGTATTGGACAGCAATGTATAAGACAGAAGATAAAAATGCATCCCTCAAGGGTTTTTCAGAGGTATGGGTTTATAAAAAAACTTTACCTAATTCTTGCAATGAAATAGCTTCTGTATGGGAAAGCAGTGAATATGATACAGCAGAAATTCGCTTTGAAAGAATTTTATTGTTGGTTAACAATAAGCAAGTTTCGTTAGCAGAGGAACTTGCCAAACGCCTCCCAAAGAAAAATCATGATTTTGTTTCTTTTTGGCTGAAGGCTCGTAACAACCCAATAAAATATCTATCAAAGTTTGTCATTCAATACAGTGAAAATACATACTTTGATTCAGCAATAGTAAATATTATGGATCATTATGCTTATAGCTCTCCATTTTCAGCGGCTGAATATTGGAAAACTTTTAAACAAAAAAACAAGCTAAACGCCAAGACAAATAATTTGGTGCGAGCAGAAATTGCGACTAGTTTGGCCCGCAATCATAAAAAATCAGCGCTATACTGGTTAGGCTCTGTTTCTAATGATTATGCAGATAGTCTTTTATGGCAATGGCGTATCAGAACTGCAGTTTACTGGGCTGATTGGAAAAATGTAGTTAAATGGTCTGAGGCCATGCCTAAGTCATTGGCTAAAAAAGATGTTTGGCGTTACTGGTATGCTGTGGGTTTATGGCATCAGAATGATAAAGAAAAAGCTAAAATAATTTGGGTTAAATTAGCTATGATCAGAGACTATTATGGATTTTTAGCAGCGGATCAAATTAATGCTCCTTATGCTATTCACTCTAATGAAAAGCAAGTTGATATTTCTGTGCAAAATGAAATAATTAAAAGTAATTTAGTTCTGGAAACAAAAGCATTATTTATGCTTGGGAAAGATAACGTGGCAACACAGTATTGGCGTTGGACTGTTTTGAGAATGCCAGAAAATCAAGCGTTAGCTGCAGCAAATGTTGCTAACAAGTGGCATAAATATAATTTAGTTATTTATGCGTTGATGGCAAGTGGTAATTCTGGAGATTTAAAAAAGCGTTTTCCGGTCGCTTATTTTGGATTAATAGTAGAGGCAGCCAAAAAATATAAGGTAGATCCTATCTGGATTTTATCTCTGATGCGTCAAGAAAGTCATTTTAGGGTTGACGCTGGATCTTGGGTTGGCGCCTTAGGTTTGATGCAATTGATGCCGACAACGGCAAAATATATTGCAAATAAATATTCGATCCCATACGTTAGTTCAGGAAGTTTATTTACGCCTAGTGTTAATATAGATATTGGTGTCGCTAATATGGAATATGAACGGCATAACTTCAAAAACAATATGATTTTGGCTACAGCGGCCTATAATGCTGGTGAAGGGAGTGTTAATAATTGGATGCCACTAAGTACAATGAAAGCACAGAGATGGGTGCTAGCGGTTCCTTTTTTAGAAACTAGGCATTATATAAATAATATTTTAGCGTATTACATTATTTATAATACGATTCAGTTTGGTGATAAAAAAATTAGATTGTCCCAGATTATGATGGATGTTAAGCCAAAGTAATATTGCCTTAACCACAAGTCTTCAGGTGGATTTTATTCAAGTATTCTTGACAAAAATATAATAACAAAGTATCTTCAATTCAGAATATAGGACTTAAACGGTACTGTTTGATGTTAAGGGTTAGTAGGCTTGCTGATTATGCGGTTAATTTGGTAGCACATTTTTCGCGCCACCCAGAGGTAACATATAGTGCAACAGAAGCTTCGGTGATTACTAATTTACAGCTACCAACCGTTCGAAAGGTTATGAAGCTGTTAGCTAAAACAAATATTCTAACAGCAAGTAGGGGTTTAAATGGTGGTTATATATTAACAGTGGATATTGACTCTATTTCTTTAGCAGATGTTATTGAAGCCGTTGATGGACCAATTGCGATACTGGATTGTATAGATAGCACTGATTACTCCTGCAGTTTACCAGCTTGTAGTTTAAAGCCGCACTGGGAGACTGTTAATAAAGCAATTAGGGAGACCTTAGCTGGTATAATGATTAATGATTTTATGACACAAAAACATAATGAAATTTACATAAGTATAGAGGATGTTACAAATGTCTGAAGTAGACAAAATTATTTCTGAAGAATACAAGCATGGATTCGTTACCGATATTGAGCAAGATATTTTGCCAGCAGGTTTGAATGAAGGCGTTATTGAGTTTATTTCAAAGAAAAAAAATGAGCCTCAATTCATGCTTGATTGGCGCTTAGATGCTTATCATTCTTGGTTGAAAATGACAGAGCCGACTTGGGCGCATGTTCATTATCCCAAAATTGATTTTAATTCCATTTCTTATTTCGCCGCTCCTAAGTCTGTCAGTGATATGCCAAAGAGTTTAGATGAAGTCGATCCGGAATTGCTTGAGACATATAACAAATTAGGCATTCCTCTGCATGAACAAGAGATGCTCGCTGGTGTAACGAACATTGCTGTAGATGCCATTTTTGATTCTGTTTCTGTTGTTACAACATTTAAAGAAAGCTTGGCTAAAGCGGGCGTTATTTTTTGCCCTTTGTCTGAGGCGGTGCATGAGCACCCAGAGTTAGTTAAAAAATATTTGGGTACCGTTGTACCTAAGAAAGATAATTATTATGCGGCCTTAAATTCGGCTGTGTTTAGTGATGGTTCTTTTGTATATATTCCCAAGGGTGTACGCTGTCCAATGGAGCTTTCAACCTATTTTAGAATTAACGCCCTTAATACGGGTCAATTTGAACGAACATTGATTATTGCTGATGAGGGTAGTTATGTTAGCTATCTTGAAGGCTGTACTGCGCCAATGCGTGATGAAAATCAATTGCACGCCGCTGTTGTTGAGTTAGTCGCATTGGGTGATGCGGAGATTAAGTATTCTACCGTGCAAAATTGGTACCCAGGTGATGAAAATGGTAAAGGTGGTATATATAACTTCGTAACTAAAAGGGGTATATGTAAAGGTGACAGGGCTAAAATTTCTTGGACTCAAGTTGAAACAGGCTCTGCCATTACTTGGAAATATCCTAGTGTTATTTTAAAAGGAAATCATTCAGTTGGAGAATTTTATTCTGTAGCGCTCACTCGATACAGGCAGCAAGCTGACACTGGCACAAAGATGATTCATATCGGTAAAAACACTAAAAGTACCATTATTTCTAAAGGTATTTCTGCTGGGCGCGCTGAAAATGCATATCGTGGTTTAGTGCGCATTTTACCGACGGCTGATAATAGTCGTAATTTTTCACAGTGTGATTCATTACTTATTGGTGATAAATGTGGTGCGCATACATTCCCTTATATTGAAGCAAAAAATAAAACAGCTCAAATCGAGCACGAGGCGACTACTTCAAAAATATCTGAGGACCAGCTATATTACTGTAAGCAAAGAGGTATGTCAGAAGAAGATGCTGTAGCGATGATCGTAAATGGATTCTGTAAAGAGGTGTTCAAAAAATTACCCCTTGAATTTGCAGTTGAAGCTCAACGACTAATGGAAGTTAGTTTAGAGGGTGCAATCGGTTAAGTTTAGATTTAATGAAAAATAAATAGAGAGATAACTCATGTTGAAAATACGCAATTTACATGCAACTGTAAATGATAAAGAAATTCTAAAAGGCATTAATCTGGAAATTAAATCCGGTGAAGTTCATGCTATTATGGGCCCTAACGGATCTGGTAAAAGTACTTTAAGTAACATTATCGCTGGTAATGATAATTATGTTATCACAGAGGGTCAAATTGAATTTATGGGTAAAAATCTTTTTGATTTGGATATTTCTGATAGGGCTGCGGCTGGAATTTTTCTAGGTTTTCAATACCCAGTTGAAATTCCGGGTGTCAGTAATGTTCAGTTTATAAAAACCGCAGTAAACAGTGTACGTAAATCTAAGGGTGAAGATGAACTAGATGCCATGAATTTTATGAAATCACTTCGTCAAAAAATGCAATTGTTGGATATGGATCAAAAATTCATGAAGCGCGGGGTTAATGAAGGTTTTTCTGGTG
Source organism: Francisellaceae bacterium (assembly GCA_047632655.1). GTDB lineage: Bacteria > Pseudomonadota > Gammaproteobacteria > Francisellales > Francisellaceae > CAJXRW01. The sequence goes on from JBLIDR010000190.1 coordinate 4,092, forward strand.
GTGAGAAAAAACGTAATGAAATGCTACAAATGATGATGCTTGAGCCATCATTATGCATACTTGATGAAACGGATTCAGGTCTCGATATTGATGCCTTACAAATCGTTGCTGAAGCTGCTAATCATATGCGTAGTTCGCAACGAAGTTTTATTGTTATAACTCACTATCAACGCCTATTGAATTATATAAAACCAGATTTTGTACATGTTTTATCAGATGGTAAGATAGTACGTTCAGGTGATGCTAGTTTGTCTTTAGAGTTAGAAGAGAAAGGTTATAGTTGGATTTCAAGTACAGTTTAAATGTTGGAATATGAGTATGTTTGATATTAAATTTAATGCATTAGACTATGCGCCAGAACAAATTGCACGTCAAATTGAAGTGCGTGAAAAAGCTTGGTGTTTTGTTGAAGAGAGTGGCTTGCCAAAACAAACCGAGGTATGGAAATATACTGATTTATCTAAAGTTATCATGCCTAATAGAAATATTTTAAGACCTAGAAAAGAGCAATGCTTTGATAGGGACAAAATACTGTCTCTTAAAGAAAGTAATTTTATTTATTTAGTATTTATTGACGGTAATCTCGATGAGATTAGCTCTGATATTGACATTATTTTTGATGAAGGGGCCTATGTTAAATCAATCTTAGGTCAGACTGAACACTCTCAGTACCTTAAAGATCATTATATGGTTGCGCTAAACGATGCAACGCATACGGATGGTATTCATCTTTCAATAGGGTCTCAAGCTGAATTAAGCAAACCGATTGTTTTTTTGTATGTTTCTACTGATGATACAAATGGTGATATTCATAATTATAAAAATATTATCCAGGTTGAATCCCAATCCAAACTACAAATAATTGAGAAATTTATTAACCTCTCAAATAATATTGACGCTAAACCAATATATAACATACAAGCACAATGCCGCTTAGATGATTCTGCTATCTTG
>JBLIDR010000191.1:0-5032 GCA_047632655.1 Francisellaceae bacterium
TCATTACTTTAAAACACCTTACATATAAAAATTTAAACTATTAAATCAGGAACTTCTTAAAAATTCCAATACTTTTTTCTTAGCTTCTGAAAAATCAGTTTTACCACTACCAAGTTTTGGAATTTCTTGGATCTTAAAATATTTCCTTGGCTTTAATAAATTATTCATTTTACTAGAATTAACTTTATTCTTGAGTTCATTTGAATCTATGTCAAAATTATATAACATAGAAACTATCTCTCCTTTTTTATCATCTGGTGTAGCGACCGCAAGAAATTCATATTCTTCATTATTAAACATACTGATTAATTCAGCTTCAACTGCAGCCAAACTGACCATCTCACCACCAAGTTTAGCAAAACGAGAATACCTATCTAAAATAGTCACATAACCATTTTCGTCAAGTTTACCTTTATCTCCAGTCTGATACCATCTAATTCTATTCCGTGTAAAAACTGCTTCTCGTGTTTTAGTAACATTATTCAAGTATCCTTTCATAACGTTAACCCCCCCCTGAGTGATCATGCCCTCCTCACCACTTGGTAGCTCTTGAAGAGTTGACGGATCGACTATCATCAGCCTTGCACCAGGAACTGATTTACCAACAGTACCAACAAGGTTATTCTTTTTATTCGGAGTATCTAGCTGATTACAAGAAGTAAAAGGACTCAACTCAGTTGTACCATAGCCTTCTAAAATTATTTTCCCAAATTTTTTATAAAATCCTTCTCTAACATCGGGAAGCAATTTTTCTGCCCCTGCAATAACAAGTCTTAATGACTCGAACATATCTGGTGTAATATGTCTATTCTTCACATACAAACGATAAAATGTTGACGTCCCTGTAAGCAAGGTAGCTTTGTACTTTTTAACCAATTTACCCAACACAGCACCATCCGTGGGGTCAGGATGACAAATCATTGGCAAACCTTCAACCAATGGCAACAAAGCCGTAGCAGTCAGACCAAATGCGTGAAAAATTGGCAATATACTCAAAACAATATCATTTTCATTAGCCTGTAATAAAATGATACCTTGTTTGATATTTCCAATTAGATTTTTATGTGTTAACTCAACCCCTTTAGGTTTACCTTCGCTACCACTACTAAATAAAATTGCGGCAGTATGGCTAGTTGAAACCTTTGTAACATAACGTTTAATTAGATTTTCTGCACTATAAAATTTGACACGAATTAGATTTGAAAGCAAAGTTATCTTATCAATTTGTTGTTTAATATCTTCTAGCAACACAATATTACTATTCGCAAAAACATCTTCCAAAAAGAAACCTTTTGTTTTTAATTGCTCGATGAACTTTCCTGAGGTAATAATAGTTTTAATTTGAGCCTCTTCAATTGCAGAGTGTAAAGCTTTACATGATGCGGTATAGTTTAAATTCACCATGGTTTTACCTTGAAGTAAAACACACATCAAAGCCATTGAACCACCAACACTTGGTGGTAAACATATCCCTACTCTACCTTGCCCACGCATATGAGGTTCAAGAATTTTAGACATAGAAAACACAGCTGTTAAAAACTTTATACCATTCAACTCTACGCCTGTGGAATCTGCAATTAACATTTTTTTATTTAAACGTTTTGCCTGCCTTATACATAATTCAGGTATCGTTGGCATTAAAGAAATATAGAATTCCCAAGCATAGATATTATAATTAGATAATAAATCTAATCTTTCTTTTTCTGTGATGTTTACATCAAGAGGTTGATAAAAACTTAAGTGAAGCCAACGAGCCATCGTTGCTTTCTCTGAATATACTAAATTTTCGGTACCACACACTTCAAGAGGTATGATTGGAAGGCTAAATGAGGTGACAACATCATAATCACGCTGCTTGACAAGTAAAATTCCTTTTTCATCCCAACCACCTATATCTTTAGGTGAAATAATATTTATTTTTGACTTAACGACCAAACGGTTAATTAAACCATGGTACTTGCAAGTTTCGGTAATTGGAACAGTTACACTTTGACCTGATATTCTAGTGATTATGATCGCGACAAACAAATTAAGATTAGAACAGAGTATTATACAATTCTCTTCTTTTGGCAGATAATTAACATGATGATAATTTGGTGTAAAGCGTTGATTAGTATGCTTTTGTAACAACCACCATAATGTTCTTTTAGGCCATATCGACCAGGCACCAGATAATATAGCCAAACACAGAATAATTATTAAGCTCAGTACAGCCATATAAAATTTCCTTTAACTTGTTTTCACTCAAGAAATATAGGTTATTTTAATAATAAAGTCTAACAATAATAGATTACCTAATGAATTAACTGATTCTGTATAAAACAAAGAATATTAATGAATATATATTAATGAATGTATATTATAAGGGACCCAATATTAATTGAATATATTCTAAATTAAAGTGAAAAAATTATGATAAGTATTGAATTTTTCCCGCCAAGATCAGATACAGCCTCTGAAAAACTAATGGAAAGAGCTGTATTACTAAAAGATAGAATAAATCCGGAATTTTTTTCTGTGACATTTGGCGCTGGAGGCTCAACTCAAGAAAGCACAATGCATACCGTTATTGAGCTACAAGAAAAAACAAAAATTCCAACAGCAGCACATATATCTTGCATTAACACTTCACCTGAAGCAATTTCTAAATTATTAAACAAATATATTGATAATAATATTAACCGTTTGGTAGTTCTTCGCGGAGATTTACCTTCCGGTATGGGGAAATACCGAAATGATGGATTTACACATGCCGCTCATCTAGTTGAATTTATCCGAAAGACCACTGGAGATCATTTTCATATTTCTGTTGCAGCCTATCCGGAATATCATCCTGATTCTAAAACACCAGAAAATGATATTGCGTATTTTATTGAAAAGGTAAAGCTAGGGTCAAATCAAGCAATTACCCAATATTTTTATAACGCAGAAGCCTATTTTTATTTTGTGGATAGAGTCCATGCAGCTGGAATCGATATCCCAATTATTCCAGGCATCATGCCTATCACCAACGCTCAAGGGATTATTAAATTTTCAACAATGTGTGGCGCTGACATTCCACGGTGGATTCGGTTAAACTTGGAACGATTTCAAGATGATACTGAATCTTTAAAAGCATTTGGACAAGACATTGTTGTTAAATTATGTCAAAACTTGCTTGATCAAGGAGCCCCACAACCACATTTTTATAGTCTTAACCAAGCAAAACCCGTGATTGAAATTTATAATAAACTAAAGTCTTAAAGCCATCTTTACATCATTCAGTCTCATGCGAGAGCTAGATTAAGAGAGTTAACCGAAATAAATATTCATATAATCCAGGAAGTTAAAATATTTATTATTATTTAAAATTGGGCAGTCCTAAAGATATGATTAAGTTATACCACTCAATCAATCTTTAGAATTATTTTTTTTCTTACGTCTGTTTTGCGCGCCACTACTTTTGGTAGGCGTTGAATCTGAAGATTTAGACCCACTACCGCTATATTTTTTATAACTCTTATTTTTTGATTTATTTCGACGTTTGTTACTTGAACCTTCTGGGTTATCCGCCATTTCAAAATCAATTTTATAAGAAGCCATGTTGACACTTAGAAGCTTAACCTCCACTTTTTGCCCAAGTTTGAAAGTTTTTTTAGTTCTTTCACCAACCAAAGTATGATGAAAGGCATCAAAATGATAGTAATCCCCACTTAATGTTGCAACATGAACCAACCCTTCAATGAAATTATTGTCAATCTGAACAAAGAAGCCAATGCCGATAATATTAACAATTACCGCTTCAAAAACTTCACCAACACGATGTTTCATAAAGTCGCATTTCAGAAAGTCATCAACACCTTGAGCAGCACTATCAGCTTTACGTTCAGCCACTGAGGCGTACTCACATAATGATTCAAGCTTATGTATGTCATATTGCTTTCCACCCAAACTATCTTCTTTAACGATGGTTTTTATAGCTCTATGAGTCAGCAAATCAGGGTATCGCCTAATGGGTGAGGTGAAATGAGTATAAGCCGTGAAAGCCAATCCAAAGTGACCTTCGTTATGTGTTGTATAAACAGCTTGATTCATGCTTCTTAAAATAACTAATTGGATATTATTAAAATCAGGCTTAGTTTTTGCTTCTGTTAAAAGCTTAGAGTAATCCAACGGACTAGGATCATTACCGCCATCAAGTGTTAAACTATGCAATTTAAGATAATCTCTTAAGCCACCAATTTTTTCAAAGTTTGGCGGGAGATGCACTCTATAGGGACAAGGAATTTTATGTTTTGCGACCAATTTTGCGGCAGCTGTATTGGCCATCAACATACATTCTTCAATTAAACGATGAGCATCATTTCTTACCGTGGTTGTTATTGCTTCAATTCCACGATCTTCATTTAATTCAATTTTTGTATCTGGTGTATCAAAGTCTAATGCACCTCTTATTGCGCGTTGCTCAACCAAAGATAAAAACAAGCCATATAAATTAAATAAATGTACCGCCATGTTCGGATACGACTTATGAAAAGATGTGGCTTTTTCTTCAAGCAAATCAGCAACTTCAGTATAAGTTAATCTAGCTTGTGACTTAATAACAGCAGAATAAAATTTATTTCTTGTAAGCTTACCAGCTTTACTAATGCTCATTTCACAAACTAAAGCCAATCTATCAACTTTGGGTTTAAGCGAACATAAGCCATTAGATAAATTCTCTGGTAACATTGGTATCACTTGACCAGGGAAATATACTGAAGTAGAGCGAGCTTGAGCTTCTTTATCAATAGGCTGATCAGGTCTTACATAATATGAAACATCAGCAATGGCTACATATAAGCGCCAACCACCAGATTTTTTTGGTTCACAATAAACCGCATCATCGAAATCTTTAGCGTCTTCTCCATCAATCGTAACAAATGGCATGTCACGTAAGTCAGCACGACCCTGAAGATCAGACTCAAGCACAGTTTCTGACAATAAATCAGCCTGCTTAGTGACTTCACTAGGCCAAAACTCAGCAAGATTATTAGTTTTAATTGCCATATCA
>JBLIDR010000192.1:0-5005 GCA_047632655.1 Francisellaceae bacterium
CATTGATTATGGCTGTGGCTCAGGAATATTAGCCATTGCTGCATTAAAATTAGGCGCCAAACAAGCCGTTGGAATTGACAATGACCCACAGGCTATCATTGCTTCAAAAAATAATTCTGATAAAAACAAAATTTCTCGCGACCAATTTAAAGTTTACCTTCCTCACGAACAACAAAACGATTTAACTGCTGATGTACTCGTAGCAAATATCTTAGCAAAACCATTAATGACTTTAGCTCCGAATATTTGCAATAGCATAAAAATAAATGGAAAGTTTGCTCTTTCAGGAATTCTTAGAGAGCAAGCGGACGAAGTCGCTAATGTTTATTCAGCATACTGCAACATTGATAAAATTATCCATAGAGATGATTGGGTGCTTATTTCAGGTACAAAAAAATCAAAAAATTAGATCATCAACAATGCAAAAATTCAAGTGAAACCAACAGGTTGAATATTGGGCCATATACCGCAAAAAACAATCTATTCTTAGCTCCAATGGCTGGAGTAACTGACTTACCTTTTCGTAAATTATGTCGCAAATTTGGAGCTGGCTGGGTAGTCTCAGAAATGATTTGGTCACAGCCACATTTACTCAAAACAACAAAAACTATGAATAGAATCACCCACGGTGAGGAACCATCGCCTAAAATTGTACAAATTGCTGGAGGTGATGCCGCAATGATCGCTGAAACAGCAATACTAAACGTTGATCGCGGCGCTGAAATTATCGACATCAACATGGGCTGCCCAGCTAAAAAAGTGTGTAACAAATTAGCCGGGTCAGCTTTGATGAAAGATGAAAAACTAGTTTCAGAAATTCTTAATGCAGTTGTCAATGCAGTGAATGTTCCAGTGACTTTAAAGATTAGAACTGGCTGGAACAATGAAATTAAAAACGCACTTACTATTGCTAAAATAGCAGAAGAAGCGGGTATTCAAATGCTCGCTGTTCACGGGCGCACTCGAGATCAAAAATATACTGGCTTAGCTGAACATGATACCGTTGCTAAAATCAAACAAGCCATCAAGATTCCAGTTATAGCGAATGGGGACGTCTCTGACCCAGAACAAGCAAAAGCTATTTTAAATCATACTCAAGCAGACGGACTTATGATTGGTCGCGCAGCACAAGGAAACCCTTGGATATTTGAGCAAATTGACCATTATTTAAAAACTGGAAATAAAATTGATGCACCCAATAAAGAAATCATTTCATCAACATTAATTAACCACATCAATGAACTTCATCTATTTTACGGAGAACATATGGGCTCAAGAATTGCCAGAAAACATGTTGGCTGGTATATAGATGCGAATCTTCACCAACCACAAATAAAAAAAGAATTTAATAAAATTGTGCTAGCACCAGAGCAAATAAATTTCCTAGAAAGTAGGTTACTAGCGGCTATGGATTAGCCCATATGACTATTTATCTTTATGGGACATGAAAAAACTGGTTAACCAAATCCTTCTATTTGCAAAGCGCTATTAAATCTTCTGACGCGGACTCAGAGCCACCACTAAAAAAAGTATATTTATCATCACTTAGCTTTTTATTGTCTTTTTCTTGTCTACTATTTTTAGCGTATGCTTGTTTTGCAAACCATGTAGAACAGGATTGAGCTACTTTACCATCAACGTGATACCAATTTTGCGTCCTATAAAAAAACACAATATATCCACGCGCATTAAGTACATTATCATTATCAGACAGCCACATCTTCAAAGTGTAATCCTTACCTGAGGTTGGGTCTATAATATTACCCTTATAGGTTTTACCATCAGTAATTTTTGCATTCATAATTTGTAAACCAATGATGGGTTTATCTTTTAAATTTCCTTCACACTCAGTACAAATTAATGATGGAACCTCAGCCTCTTCATCCTCAATTTTAGTAAAAGGAACAAAAACTTTTCCAGTAGCCACACCACTATCATTGCTATAAATTTCAATGATAGATTGAATTACTTTTTTTCCGTCGACTTCATCATCACTAACCGTTGCCCAATAACTCTTGCCAACAAGCTTTCCATCCTTAACACCTGAGCCCAGTACTGAAACCTTGGTAGCAATTGAATCAGAAGCTGATTTCGCAGCTGTTGATACGCTAGAGCTTGACTCTGTCTCTTTACCTGTTGGTGCTGCAAACGCCCCAACAACAAAAATCAAAAATAAAGTAGATAAAAATATATTTACAATTTTTTTCATTTCAGAAATTCCTTAGATTAACCTATTGAAGTTATAGATAATTTTATAGCCTAACTAGTTTAATTTGCAAATAAATAGAATTATTAAAGTAAAAAATCTAATCATTTCTTGTTTAAAAAAAGGCAATATTTATAAATTTAAATTTATATTCAATTATTCAGTAATATTTTCTTCTCACTATTAGCCTTATCAGGAAGATCGGTATATATCCAACTTGATGTTTTCAACAAATAAGGGGTTAATCTAGAATCGTGCCAATTAGAGCTGTCACGCACAACAGGAAAGGTGTTAAGAACCCCGAAGACCAGACCCAAAATAAAAATTGCTTTAATCAGGCTTAAAATCAAACCAAAAGCTTTGTCAATAAAACCAGAAGCTTCTCCCTTAGATGAACTAGGCATCAACCAACTTATAAGCTTAGAGATAATCCAGATTATAATTATAATTGAAATAAAAAATATCCAAAAACGTAGATTTGCTGAGTCATTTAATTCTGGAAATTTTTTTGCTAAAACACCAGCCGAGAAATAAGCAATTAAAGCCCCCATAACCCAAATAATCAGAGCAATTGCACCAAGAATAAACCCTTGTTTTAAACCATTTAAAGCAAATATAATTGAAACAGTTATGATAATCCAATCTACCCAGTTAATGTGAGTAAGTACTGATAACACCTCATTCATTTTGCTCTCCAATTAACGCTAAAACGTCCCTTAAATTATTTATACATAATAATTTAATCTGGCCATTATACTTTTTTGGTTTATTTGCTTGCGGGATGACAGCAGCTTTGAATCCATGTTTTTCAGCTTCAAAGATTCTCTCCTGCCCATATGCTACAGGCCTAACCTCTCCAGATAAACCAACTTCGCCAAAAATAACCCAATCATTAGATATAACAATATTATTCATACTAGAAATAATAGCGACAACCAAAGCTAAATCAACTGATGTCTCAGTAACTTTCACTCCACCAGAAACATTGATGAAAATATCCTTATCTGCTGAAAAAATATTTGCATGTCTATGCATAGCCGCCAGTAACATTACCAATCTATTGCCATCCACCCCAATAGAAACTCGACGAGGATTGCCAAATGTATTTTCATCAGCCAAAGCTTGAATCTCAACCAACAATGGCCGAGAACCCTTCCACAGGGCAGATACAACATTTCCTGTAATATCTTGATTACCATGAGATAAAAATAAAGCTGATGGATTTTTGACTTCTTGCATACCTTTATCAGTCATAACAAAAATACCAATCTCATTAACAGCACCAAAGCGATTTTTTAAGGCTCGCATAATACGATAACGACCATCATTCTGACCTTCAAGAAAAATAACCGCATCAACTATATGCTCAAGCACTCTTGGGCCAGCAACTTCACCTGTTTTAGTTACATGTCCTACCAAGAAAATAGCACAGTGATTTTGTTTGGCAAATTTAGTCAACAATGCGGCAGATTCTCGCACCTGTGACACTCCGCCAGCAGCTGAGGGGATCTCATCAACCTGCATGGTCTGGATAGAATCAATCACCATGACGCTTGGCTTTTCTTGTTTAGCTATATGGCAAATACTCCCTACGTTAGTTTCAGAAACCAATAAAAGTTTATCTTCATATAATCCCATTCTACGAGAACGTAGCGCAACTTGTTGCACTGACTCTTCCCCCGTCACATACAGCGCTTTATGTGCTCTTGACAGAAATGTCATTATCTGTATCAAAAGTGATGATTTTCCAATTCCAGGATCTCCACCAATTAATATCACAGAGCCTGGAACAACACCACCCCCAAGCACACGATCAACCTCTAACATCCCAGTTGAAATTCTTGGATCATCTTCAATCGTAATATTTGATAATTTTTGAATTTCAGAATTTTGACCTGAATACCCTTTAGATTTTAAATGCTTAACTTCAACATCTAAAGCCTCAGTAAGCGTATTCCATTCAAAACATTCTGGGCACTGGCCTTGCCATTTAGCTACAAGACTACCGCAAGAATGGCATAAAAATTGTACTTTAGATTTAGACATAAATATTATTTAGTATGGTAACAATTAATACCATACCAATATAACAACTATTTAACAATTTTACAGTTAACGTATACTAAGGTTTCAAATTTAAAGAAAGGAAATTAGATTACTGTGTCTCAAATAAACAAACGCAAAAATTTCTCATCATCGTGGATATTTGTCTTAGCAGCAGTAGGCTCAGCCGCAGGATTAGGTAACTTATGGAGATTTCCTTATTTAGCTTACAAGCATGGCGGAGCTGCTTTTTTCGTTGCATACTTCATTTGTCTTTTTGCTATAGGGCTACCTTTTCTAATTATGGAAGTAGGTCTAGGCCAAACAACACGCAAAGGAGCTCCATTATCTCTAGGCACTATTGGGAATAAAAAACGTTTTAAAATTGTTGGCTGGTTAGCGGTCTTTATTTCTTTTTTTATATTATCCTACTATCTCGTCATTACTGGTTGGACACTTAATTATGCCTTGCATGGAATTGATCTTCCTTGGAATATGAATAGCGAAACTTACTTTTTTAAACATTTTTTACATATTTCAAATAATATTACAGACATCAGTTATTTCAATTATCACATTATGATTGGTGTAATCATAACTCTTGTTCTGGTGTATATCTTCATGTACAAGGGAACGACGGGAATCACTTTTGTTGCAAAATGGATTACTCCCATTCCTTTTATATTATTAATTATTTTATGCATTAACTCGGTAATGCTTAAAGGGGCTGACCTAGGATTAAAGGCATTCTTAATT
>JBLIDR010000193.1:0-4992 GCA_047632655.1 Francisellaceae bacterium
CCATTACCGCCAAGGATATTACTCTCTTGTATATGATCCCAAGACAATTGCACTCTCAATAAAGCCTTTGGAAAAATCTTCATTTCAGCACTTAACTCATTCAGATCTATTAGCTGTTGGCAGCTTTCAATGACGTAAATTCTAACGCCTAAGTTTAAAAAACTTCTTAACTGATCCTTTGATTTGGCCGGGCCGGTGTGTAATATATTTTCAGACCTGACACCTTGTTTTAAAACTTGTCTAAGCTCTCCAAGACTGGCTACATCAAAACGGTAATCCTGTGAGTTTAAACTATTGATGACGCTAGATAGTGGATTTGCTTTTACGGCATACCATAACATTGCTGGACAAGTTTTCATTTGATTTAAATGCTCTTCAAATGCATCTAAATCATAATAGAAAAAGCTTGAATTTAATTGATTAGCTAATAATTGGATGTTTGAGTTGTGACTAGACCAATCTGGAAGCATTAACGTAAGGCCTCTTCAAGTTCAAGAGAAGCATTACTTTTTGTATCTCGATATTTTATGATTAAGGCACAAGAAACATTAAGACCATTAATTTTACCCCAAGGACTAGATATAGGGCGCGTGCCAGGGATTACAACCGCATTTTCAGGAATTCCATTTGAAATGTCTAATTTTGTTTCATTAACACAGTCATAGACCTGGACTGATTTTGAAATAGATACGCCTGGCGCTATTACAGCGCCTTTTCGAATTATAATTCCTTCAACAATGACACTTCCAGCACCAATAAACACATCATCCTCGATTATAACTGGATTATTACCAATAGGTTCGAGAACACCGCCAATTTGTACGGCAGCAGAAAGATGTACGTTTTTTCCAATTTGAGCGCAAGCACCAACTAAGGCATGACTATCAACCATTGACCCAGAATCAACAAAGGCACCAATGTTAATATATGCTGGAGGCATTATAATTACCCCTGGTGCAACATAAGCTCCACGTCTTACGGAACTACCACCTGGAACCATTCTTACTTGATCTTCTTCTTTAAAGTGACGTGGCTTTAGAGTGTTCTTATCAACAAACCCACTATAAATACCATTGTATTCAATATTTTTACCAGCCTTAAAGCTTGCTAAGATTGCTTCTTTAACTACAGTGTTTGTTTCCCATTGTCCATTAGAATTTTTCTTAGCTGCGCGTAGTTGACCCGCTTGAACTTTATCAAGTATTTCAGAGTAATTTTGCATGATTTTCCTAAATTTAAGCTGCTTGAGTAGTTATATCAAATTTGTGTTGTAACTCATACCAATGTGTAATTTCTTGGCTGACAGAAATTAACTCATCAAGCTTAACCATATCTTGGGCGCAAAGGGGAGGGCGTAGCTCTGCTGACTCAATCCATTTTTTATGCGCTAAAATAGCTTTTGCTGGAATAGGGTTTGATGCAACAAATAGGGCGTTACTAGCTCTTTTCCATAATTGAATGTCTTGAATGGTTAGTTGATCTATCAAACAAAAATGATCATCTTGGAGACAGTGTTCCATAAATGCCCTAGTCGCCTCGGGCCATACATTTGCTACAACCGATACTACACCATATGCTCCTAATGATGCAAGTTCGCTTATCAATCCATCTTCACCGCTGTAAATTCTTATGCTAGGGTTAGCTCTTTGGTATGACATAAAAGTATCTAATGAGCCACTTGCTTCTTTTAATGCCCATAGATTTTCATGATCTTTTAATTCAGTTAAAACTTCTGGCATAAGGTTTGAGCCTGTTCTTGATGGTACATTGTACAACATGCAGGGTTTGTTAACTCTGTCCATTAACGTTTCAAACCATCTTACTTGGCCGTTTAATCCTGGTTTTGCATAAATTGGTTCAACCAGAAGATACGCATCTACACTTTGTGTTTCACAGAAGTCTAACCACTCCAGTTGGCTTTGGAGTTGATAACCACCAACTCCAGCCATAACTGGAACAGAAAGATTAAGGCTCATTACATATGAGACGATTTCTCTTTGTTCAACCTGAGTTAACGCTAGTCCTTCACCAGTGCTCCCTACGATTAGAATTCCATTTCCAGCATTTTCTTGTTTACGCACACAGTTAGTTAAGCTTTTATAATCTATATCGCCATTATTTAACATTGGGGTGATTAGTGCTGTCCATACAGTAATGTTATTTAGGTTATGCATGGGAATATTCCTCCTGTGTTTGTGAGTGGGTTAGTGTATGTTCTATTAGTTGTGAAAAATGGATAATTCCTGGTTTTAAATCAGAGTGTGAAATAAGTTGGTCTGCTGCCCAGATTGCACCTTCCGCAAAAAGATTACGATTTAATGCTGTGTGACTTAGTGTGATTATTTCATTTGGCGTGGTGATAGTTAATATATGTTGTCCTGCTACATCATCAGTGCGATCATAAGTTATATTTGTATCGTTGATGTTAAGCCATTCATTCCAACTTATAGCTGTACCACTTGGAGCATCTAATTTTTGTGTATGATGGACTTCATGAATATTGAAATTAATATCAGACAACAATTGCTGAGAGTTACCAAGTATTTCAATACAATTTTTAATTAAATGCATACTTAAGCTAAAGTTGTTAGCTACCACCCAGGTAGACTGCGAATTATAAATGTCATTTTTAACGACATCAGTCCAATCAAATCCAGTTGTTGCGCATATAGTTGGAATTTTTGCTTGAAGTAAAATTGGTAAAATTTCTGCTAAAGCAATGTGATTAACAAAAACAATAGCAATGTTTGCGCCATATAAATTATCCAATGATATTGGGTGGTCTATGGTATAGATATCATGAATATTTTCAGCTGGTAAGTTATTTACTACAGCTTTACCAGTTTTACCATTACCTATTACAGCAATTTTTATATGGTTGTTTGATAGTAATGTCAATTTATTCCCCAAATTAACTACGTGTTCGCAGTTGGAGAAATAACATACTTAATAGAATATTACCTTTCCGAAGCGCCCCACATAGTATTCATGTGACAGTTCTAACACCTTTCAGTGTTAGTCCCAGAGAAAGAATTGCTAATCAAACTCTCTCTTCGGCACTTCCTCTATTAACATTCATCATCAGTTATTAGCAACTTCAGAATATTTACCGTAGGTTGTGCACCTCTTCATTTCTTATATTTATTCAATCCTATTTTTATACTAATGTCAAACTAATTTTCAGTTTGTTATAGTTTTTTAATATTAAGATATTTATTCTGCCATATGTTTATAAGGCAGATAAGGAATTGTTATATTAAATTCGTATATTTTGTAAAAATATAATGCTATACCTTGTTATGTAATTTCAGCCCACATCTCAGGAGATATTAATGGCTAACCTAAAACACATAATGAATACATATTCCCAGGAGCAGCTAAGTTTTGTTAAAGGGCAAGGGGTCTATCTTTGGGATCAAAATGACAATAAATACTTAGATACATCCGCAGGAATTGCGGTGATGAGTCTAGGGCATAGCCATTCAGAAGTTATCGAGGTAATACAAAATCAATCTGCTAAATTGATGCATGTTACTAACTCTACAATCATTACATCTCAAGTCGAGTTATCAAAAAATTTGTGTGAAGCATCTGGTATGGATAATGTTTTTTTCTGTAATAGTGGTGGTGAAGCAATGGAAGCTTCTTTAAAGCTAGCGCGTCTATATGGACATAAATTAAATTATAAAAACCCGAAACTAATTGTCCTTTCTGGTGGATTTCATGGTCGTACATTTGCAACAATTTCTGCAACAAATAGTCAAATAAATCAAGATTTATTTAGCCCATTATTGCCAGGGTTTGTCCACTGTGAATATGATAATCCTATGGCTTTAAGTGATCTTTTAATCAATACAGATGAAGTAGTTGGTGTTCTGTTAGAACCTATTCAAGGAGAAGGTGGAATTCAAATACCTAAGGATGGATTTTTAAAAGAAGTTAGAAAATTATGTGACATACATAAAGTGCTCATGATCCTTGATGAAGTGCAAACAGGTTTTGGACGAACTGGTGGTAAGTTATATGCCTTTCAGCATGAAAATATATTACCAGATATCCTCGCTTCTGCTAAAGGTCTAGGTAATGGTTTTCCAATTGGAGCATGTTTAGCCAGAGGGGAGGCTGCAACCTTATTTACACCAGGGTCACACGGTTCTACTTTTGGTGGAAACCCGCTTGCTTGCGCTGTTGGAGTCAAAGTTCTGGAGTTGATGTTAAAAGATGATTTATTATCACAAGCAGCGAAAATGGGAGAATATTTATTAAATACTCTCCAGCTAAAATTAAATAAATATTCTTGCATTACAGATATACGAGGAAAGGGATTAATGATTGGTGTTGAACTTAATCAGGAATGTGTATCATTGCGTAAGAAAGCATTAGACATTGGTTTGGTGCTTAATATCACCAAAAAATGTATTCTTAGACTAACCCCGCCATTAATTATTACCAAAAATGAATGTGATGAAGTTGTTGAGAAACTAAATATCTTAATTTCTAATTTTGTGACAAAAAGCTAGCGTCAAAAAATGTCAACTGTATAATACGACTTACTTAAGGCATATTAATTTATATTTATTACTTGGAGAAATCATGCAAAAAACTGTTCTATTTCAAAATCATGTAAATCATGGTGCTAAAATTGTTGATTTTGCTGGATGGCAAATGCCAATTCATTACACTTCTCAGATTAAAGAGCATACTGCTGTTCGTACAGACAAAGGTATGTTTGATGTTTCACACATGATGGCAGTTGATTTCACTGGTTCTGACGTTGAAAAATATTTAATGAAAATATTAGCAAACGATGTTAGAAAAGCTCCAGTTGGTAAGGCGATATATACTTGCATGTTAAATGAAAGAGCCGGTATCGTTGATGACTTAATTGTTTATCATCTTGGTGAAAATTATTTTCGTATTGTAGTTAATGCTGGTAATCGTGAAAGCGATGTTGCTTGGTTTAGATCTCATGTTGGCGACTCAGATATTAAA
>JBLIDR010000194.1:0-4987 GCA_047632655.1 Francisellaceae bacterium
TGGATCTCCTATTTAGCCATAATGATGTGTTGTGTGCAAAGTGCTTACCTGCATCATGGAATGCATAGCAATCATCATAACTCCCAACATGCACAATTAAGTTCTTCTGTTGATTCAAATAGCTACACGGCTTCATCTGAAGCGCCGCAGTCAGAAACTACCATATTTAAAAGTTTATTTTCACTGGCAATATTGTTGGGTGTTATACTAATTCTGAGCTTGATTTTGCCTAAATTTATCTTACAGCTTAAATTTAACACCATTTTTTTTATCCGCCGAATACAACGAAGGCGACGATATTACCAACTTTTATTTACTTCATCTTTAGGGCTTCGCGCCCCACCTTCCCAATATAAATTTGGCTAGGCTATACCTTCTAAATAAAATATTTAACATAAAATTAGGTTATTACGTATTTTCTTATACGCGATAAAATATTAGATTTTTTGGCCATTATCCAGTCGTAAAATATTTTTTGACAACTAACTCATGAGCTAACATTATGAATAAGTTTTTTATAATATTTATTACCCTATTATCTATGTGTATAGGACTTTTCAGTAATACCCAAACTTTTGCCTTAACGCTTGAGCAAGCACAAATCTATGCTGTGATAAATGCTCCTGAAATAAAACAACTTCAGTCACAAAGCAAGGCATTTTTACAGACCTCAATTTCTAAAAATGCTTTTGATGATCCTAAAATGAGTGTTGGTCTAGCAAACCTGCCAACGGATGATTTTAGTTTTACTCAAAGCGAAATGACTCAAATACAAATTGGTTTGATGCAACAATTACCAAAAGGCCACACACTATCTATTCTCTCTGAGCAAGAAAAACTAAAGTCATCTACTACGGATGCTCAGATAGAACTTACGAAACTGGAAATATTAAAAACGATTCGTGAACAATGGCTATCTTTATATTACTGGAAGCTTTCATTACATATTTATGAAAAGGAAAAAAAGCTGTTCCTACAGTTATCTAAAACCACTAAATCAGCATTGTCTAACAATCAAATCCAACAGAAAGACTATATAAGATCCAAGTTAGAATTGAGTCAGGTTAAACAAAACATTTTATATGTTAAGCAGAAAATTTCAGCTATTGATGGCCAATTAAGCCGATGGTTAAATTTAAAAAATGAGGATTTGAGTTTATCCTTGCCACATTGGGCTATTCCACAGCCAGAAGAATATATGAGTAAAAATTTAAAAAATCATCCTTTGCTTAAAATTGATCAATTACAAAGCGATGTGGGCGAAAAAGGCATTCAGTTAGCAGAACAGCAATATTACCCAGGTATAAATGTTGGTGTGGTTTATGGAATTAGACAGGGAAATAGTATGACGACAGACCAACCACGTTCAAATTTCATTGGTGCTCAAGTTACCTTTGATTTACCATTTTTTACTTCAAATTTACAAGGGCCTGAGCTACAAGCTAGTGAGGATTTGTATGTGGGCATGAAAGCCAAAGAACAAGCAGATTATCAACAATTACTCAGCATATTAAAATCCTCGTACGCCAATTGGGAGTACCTACAATCTCAAGATCAGTTATATCAAAATAACCTTGTACCAGAAGCGGAAATGTATGCTAAGTCATCGAAGATTGCATATCAAAATAAATTAACCGATTTTCCAACCTTAGTTCTGGCGTATCTTCAAGATTACAATACACAATTAGCTTCCTTAAAAACTAAAGTCAGTCTATTAAAAACACGAGTTAATTTATTATATTTACAAGGAATATAACAATGGAACTAAAACAAAAAAGTATATTATTCGGATGTATTATGATTATTTTGGTTGTGATGGGTATTGTCATCGGCTGGATTATTACTTCTAAGCAAAACACTTTTTCTGGCAGTACTGTTAGAACAGAACAAGAAAAACCATTATATTGGCAAGCCCCTATGACTCCAGACTTTAGAAGCGATAAAGCAGGCAAGTCACCAATGGGTATGGATTTAGTTCCTGTTTATAAAAAGAGTGATATTAATGGTATTACTATTTCTCCAACTGTTGTACAAAATTTAGGTGTAAGAACTGCTTTAGTTAAACGTGAAAATTTACCGCGAACCATCAATACTGTTGGTTACGTAAAAACAGATGAAAATAATATAGAGCATATTCATAGTTATGAAAAAGGGTGGATAAAAAAATTATATGTCAAAGAGACTGGAGAGTATGTAGAAAAAGATCAATTACTAATGGCGATTTATTCTCCTGTGTTAGTTAATGCCCAACAAGAATTTTTACTAGCAATTGATTATCAATCTAATAAAAAATCAAAATCTGATAATCAACAAAATAATTCATTAGATTTTGTTGATGCAGCTAAGTTAAAACTTCAGGCTTTGGGTGTATCAGGTAAGCAGATAGCTATGATTGAAAAGAATAAGAAAGCTGATAATCTAATTGATATTAATGCTGCAATTAGTGGTTATGTTACTAGGCTGGGTGTGCGTGAAGGCATGTACGTAACGCCGACATTAACATTATTAACCATTGAGAACTTATCAAAAATATGGCTGATTGCAGAAGTATATTCAAACCAAGAGTCTTGGGTCAAAATTGGCCAACCAGTTAGTGTAACTATCGAAGACTTTCCAGGCAAAAAATGGCATGGCGCAGTTGATTTCATATCACCAATAATCACACCTGTGGCCAGAACATTGCAGGTGAGGGTTGTGTTCGATAATCCAATCTTTGAATTGAAACCAAATATGTTTGCTAATATGAAAATTCAAGCCAAGCCGCAAATGAATGTACTAACTATTCCAAGAGAAGCTCTTATTCGTTCTGGTAATGGCGATCATGTCATTCTTGAGCTAGGTGACGGTAATTTTGTGGCTCAAGAGGTGAGAGTTGGCATTGAGTCTGATGATAAATATGAAATATTAGCAGGGCTCAAGCAAGATGACAAAGTTGTAACCTCATCTCAGTTTCTTATCGATTCTGAATCAAATGTCATTGCTGGAATGAGGAGAATCACAACTAAAGATTTAAAATTAAATAATGGACATGATAATTCAGCCGCAGTATCTGAAGTTACAGGTATGGGAGTGATTATGGCTGTTGATATGGCACAACATAAAATAAAAATCAAACATCAGCCAATTAAATTTTTGAATTGGCCAGCTATGACCATGTCTTTCAACGTAGCAAAAAATATTGATTTATCTAAATTTAAAATAAACGATAATGTTAGTTTTGTATTAGAAAATCAGAATGAAGAATTTAGCATTACAAGTCTAATGATTATGATCATAGGGAATAGCCATGATTAATAAAATAATTTATTGGTCGATAAAAAATAGATTTTTAGTTTTAATTGCAACTTTTGTAATTGTTGCCGCTGGTATATATTCAATAAAGAATATTGCTATCGATGCTATCCCAGATTTATCTGATGTTCAGGTAATTATTAAGACATCTTATCCTGGGCAAGCCCCACAGGTTGTTGAAGATCAAATAACTTACCCTTTAACAACAGTAATGCTATCAGTGCCGGGGGCCGAGACTGTACGGGGGTTTTCATTTTTTGGTGATTCATATGTTTATATTATCTTTAAAGATGGTACTGACTTATATTGGGCTAGATCTAGAGTTCTTGAATATTTAAATCAAGTTTCTGGAAAATTACCCGCAAGTGCAAAACCAGAGCTTGGACCAGATGCTACTGGTGTTGGTTGGGTGTATGAATATGCGTTAGTTGATCCAACTGGCACTCAAGATATTTCTCAATTAACTAGTTTGCAAAATTGGTTTTTAAAATTTGAGCTACAAACAGTTCCTGGAGTCTCTGCTGTAGCCACGATAGGTGGGATGGTAAAGCAATATCAAGTTACACTAAATCCTAACACTATGCGCGCGTACAACCTGTCACTAGGAACAGTAAGACAGGCCATTATCAATGGCAACCAAGAAGTTGGTGGCTCTGTGGTAGAAATGGGTGAAGCTGAATATATGGTAAGAACTAGCGGATATATTAATAGCATTAAATCAATTGAAGATATTCCTGTTGGCATCACTAAAAATGGCACACCAATTTTATTATCTAATATCGCTCGAATCAATTTAGGCCCTGAAATGCGGCGTGGTGTGGCTGATCTTAACGGAGACGGAGATGTTGTCGGTGGGATTATTGAGATGCGTCAAGGAGAAAATGCTTTAAAAACCATCCAAGCTGTAAAATCCAAATTAAGCGAACTAAAAAAAGGTTTACCTAAAGGCGTTGAGATAGTTGAAACTTATAATCGTTCAACTTTGATTAATGCTTCTGTTGATACACTTAAAACCAAATTGATTGAAGAATTTATAGTAGTCCTTCTGGTTTGTTTAGTTTTTTTATTTCATTTTAGATCATCACTAGTTGTCTTATTTAGTTTGCCAGTAGGCATTTTATGCTCCTTTATTATCATGTATTGGCAAGGAATTAATGCCAATATTATGTCATTAGGGGGAATTGCGATTGCGATTGGAGCGATGGTTGATGCCGCCATTGTTATGATTGAAAATGTGCATAAACATTTTGAACGAGAAACAATAACGAATGAAAATCGTTGGCAAATTATTGCTAAAGCCACCAGTGAAGTTGGCCCAGCGTTATTCTTTTCATTATTGATCATTACCTTTAGTTTTATGCCTGTATTTGCCTTGCAAGCCCAAGAAGGACGTTTATTTTCACCATTAGCTTACACTAAAACATATGCAATGGCAGCATCTGCTGGGCTAGCGATTACCTTAGTCCCAGTTTTAATGGGGTACTTTGTGCGAGGTAAAACCACACCTGAGCATAAAAATCCGCTTAATCGCTTACTTATTGCTGGATATCGACCTTTTATTAAATTTGTTTTAAATTGGCCAAAAACTATAATACTACTTTGTATTGCTGTTTTAATTATAAGTGTTTACCCCTTAAAACATTTAGGCTCTGAATTTATGCCAGAGTTAGATGAAGGTGATTTGATGTATATGCCT
>JBLIDR010000195.1:0-4976 GCA_047632655.1 Francisellaceae bacterium
TATCACTCTTTAAAATAAATTTATAACCAGGCTTAGCCTGCTTAACTTCTGCAACAGCAGCATGAATTCCACCTCTATCTTTTAAATGCTTGGCTGGACCCAAGTCCTTTACTGGCATAAACTTGGATAAATAAATAGTTATCGCTTTAAGCACTAGACTATCTGAGGCTGTCCATACTTTTATGCCATCAAGATTATTATCAATTCTTTGTAGCGGTGAAATCTTATAAGTTGAGTTGAAAATATCTAAGATTATTTGGTTTTTAAGCACAGACCATCTGTATCTCAAATCCCAAATAGAGTTATTCGCATTATAATCCATGCGTTGTTGGCAAAGCCAAACGTAAGCTTCATCTAGGCATAATACAAATGTATGATTATTTAACTTCATATGCTCCTCGCCTGGATTGTTTGTCTTGTAATAATGATAGATGACCTTTGAATTTAAATTTTCTATTATTTACAAATACCTTATTTTTAGCCAGCCAAGTTTTTACCAATCAACTCATAGTGGGTTTCACTCGTCAAAATACACACCATTTTCCATCCAGAAAAATGTCACTGGTTTTTGATAATAAATTGCTTTCGCTGTCTAAACCAGATCAATAATAGATTATTATCTCATATTTTAGACACGTTATATTCTGGGTTCTTAGCCAATCGTTTAAAAAATCATACTAATTCATTCAGCCTTATCGGAAGGTCACCTTGTGCCGCAATTCGTGTTGGATCAACAATACTTTCATAATATGCTGCACCCTGAGCGTGTGTTGAGATAATCCCATATAAACAAGCTCCAACACAAACAAGAGCATAAGTTCTAACTCCAGCAGAAGAACCAAAATGTTGGCGTTCAATACCAACAGCAACACCACATATGCATGCGGATAATATTTGAATAATTTCTATCATATTTCTACTACTTTCAATAATAATTAAGGTGTATTTTTTGTATTTCCAGTTTCTTTTTCCTCGTCCAATGTTTTTGTAATATTAACGATAACATCTTTAAAAGATTGAATTTTGCTAGCACTAATACCATCAAATGCGTTCCGCCATACAGCATGTGAGTGACTAATAATACCTTCAGCTATAATTTGCGCTTCTGGTGTCAAATAATGTTTACACACCCTACCATCTTTACCACAACTACGTTTTTCTAATAGATTTCTATTTTCTAATCTCTCGATTGACTTTGTTAGACTGGGCATTAGTACTGATAAATACTTTGCAATACGCTTTTTAGATGAACCTGGCTGAGCATGAAGTAAACCAATAATATATCTCTCTTGGCCAGTCAAATTATGTCTTTTTGCAACAAAATCATTAAAGCCTCTTTGCGAGCCAATTAAATCTCTATATAAGTAATACATTTCCAAGAAATATGCTTTATCATCAACTAAAGAAGCCATTGTAATACCTATAGTTTATTCAATTCTAGTCATTCTAAAATAAGAGATATATAATAGCAATACTATTTACAATAGAATGGAATGCTTTTTTATTAGCCAGTAGAATTAATACTAGTTTATTTTAAGGTAATCAATGATTGATTTTGCTGCACTTCTACCTTCAAAAACTGCTGTCACAACTAAGTCTGATCCTCTGACCATATCTCCCCCAGCAAATACTTTAGAATTTGATGTCTGGAATGAATACATATTAGCACCCTCAGCAATCACCTTACCTGATAAGTCACATGTGATTTTAAACTGTTTAAACCATTCTGGTGGATTTGGCTTAAAACCAAAAGCGATAACAACCTCATCAGCCTGAACTATAAATTCAGAGTCTGGAATTACCTCTACCGTTCTACGCCCCTTAACATCAGGTTCCAATAACCTTGTTTTCACAAGTTTTACACCTTCAACCTTATCCTTTCCAATGATTTCAACGGGCTGATAATTCCATAGAAATTTAACCCCTTCTTCTTTAGCATTACGAACTTCTTTGCGAGAACCAGGCATATTTGCTTCATCACGCCTATAAGCACAGTAAACACTAGAGGCTTGTTGACGTATAGCTGTACGATTGCAGTCCATTGCTGTATCACCACCACCTAAAACGACTACTCGTTTAAAATAAAAGTTATCGTGCTCACTATCTGTAATGTAACCAAATTCATGTAAATTATTATTAACCAAATAATCTAATGCTTGATGTACTCCTGGTAAATCTTCGCCATTAAGTCCAGCAACATTTTTTTTATAAGTACCTAAGGCTAAGAATACGGCATCATGTTTAGCATATATTTCTTGGAAGCCATTAGCAGAATTAATATTTAAATTTAATTTAAATTCTACCCCCATACCTTCTAAAATTTCTCTTCTTTTTTTAACAATATTTTTCTCTAATTTGAAAGATGGAATACCAAAACTTAATAGCCCCCCAATTTCTGGATTTTTATCATAAACAATTGCTTTAACACCGTTTCGAGCCAATATATCCGCACAGGATAATCCTGCCGGACCAGCACCAATAATTGCAACGGTATGGCCAGTAGGTTCTACTAATGATATATCAGGCTTCCAACCCATACTGAATGCGGTATCAGTAATATATTTTTCTACTGCACCAATACTAACTGCTCCAAATTCATCATTTATAGTGCAATCGCCTTCACACAACCTATCCTGAGGACAGACTCGGCCACAGATTTCAGGCAAACTATTTGTTTTATGCGATAATTCAGCAGCTTCTATAACACGCCCTTCTTTAACCAATTTCAACCATTGAGGAATATAATTATGCACAGGGCATTTAAACTCACAATAAGGATTACCACAGTCTATACATCTACTAGCTTGATCGGCTGCGACATGTGATTCGTAATTACCATAAATTTCATCAAAGTCTTCTATTCGGTCTGGAGCCCAACGTTTTTTAGGCCCTTTACGTTCAATTTCTATAAATTTTAAATTATCATCCGACATGCTCTATAAACCTTATTTTATGAAATCATACTTACTTTATTAACGGCATCATTGACATTTGCATTGATCGGCATTACCAACCAAAAATCTTTAATCATATTAGAAAAATCATGTAGTATCTTATGAGCAATCTCGCTTCCTGTTACGTTTGCGAAATCCTCAAGTAACTCATATAGTCGACTTCGGTACTCAACCATACTTTCTGCTTGAATTCGATGAATATTAACCAACTCATTATTATAATGATCAGCAAAAGTATTTTTCACATCCAAAACATATGCCATTCCACCAGTCATGCCCGCACCAAAATTGAGGCCTACAGAACCTAAGACAACAACAATTCCTCCGGTCATGTACTCACAACAATGGTTACCTGCTCCTTCAACCACAGCTAAAGCTCCAGAATTTCTAATCGCAAAACGCTCACCAGCAGTACCTGAGGCATATAACAAACCACCAGTAGCACCATAAAGACAAGTGTTACCAATTATTGGTGTTGCTGATGAGGAAAATAGAGAGTTTTTAGGTGGGGTTATAGAAATTTTTCCACCAGCCATACCTTTCCCCACATAGTCATTCGCATCACCTTCTAAATGTAGATGTATTCCACCAGCATTAAAAACTCCAAAACTTTGTCCAGCACACCCTTTGAAGTTAAGACTTACCGGACTATCCTTCATCCCTAAATCACCATGCAATTTTGCTACTTTACCTGAAAGCATTGCGCCAATTGACCGATCAATATTTTTTATCTCATAATCAAAAGTGCCACCTAATTTATGTAGAATAGCTTTGTGTGTATCTTTTTCAATTTTATGAGCCAGAACTGCTTCATCAAGAGGCTTGTTTCTATGTACCGTACAATTTTGCTTTAAATCATCATCATGTAATAGAATTCTGCTCATATCTAACTTTTTCTGCTTGACTGTCTCACCTTCTAATTTTACCAGTAAATCTGTACGTCCAATTAAATCTGTCAGCTTAACAACACCAAGCTCAGACATAAGAATTCGAGTATCTTGGGCTAAAAATTTAAAATAATTCATTAATTTTTCAACCGTTCCATGAAAATGTTTGCTACGCAAAATTTCATTTTGAGTTGCCACACCTGTCGCACAATTATTCAAATGGCAAATTCTTAAGTACTTACAACCCAAAGCCACCATGGGAACCGTACCAAAGCCAAATGACTCTGCACCTAAAATAGCAGCTTTGACTACATCTAAACCTGTTTTTAAACCACCGTCAACTTGTAATCTAATTCGGCTGCGTAAATTGTTCGCAACTAAAGTTTGATGTATTTCAGTCAAACCAAGCTCCCAAGGCCCCCCCGCATATACAATTGAAGTCAAGGGTGAAGCCCCAGTACCACCATCCGCACCAGAAACTGTAATCAAATCAGCATTTGCCTTGGTAACACCAGCTGCAATTGTGCCAATCCCTGCTTCCGCAACTAACTTAACTGAGATCAAAGCGCTAGGATTAACTTGTTTCAAATCAAAAATTAATTGGGCTAGATCCTCAATTGAATAAATATCATGGTGGGGTGGTGGAGAAATTAATGCCACACCTACTGAAGCAAAGCGAAGTTTTGCAATCAACTTATTAACCTTGCCCCCAGGAAGTTGACCACCCTCTCCTGGTTTAGCACCTTGAGCTATTTTAATTTGAATTACCTCAGCATTAATCAAATATTCTGGTGTAACACCAAAACGCCCTGATGCAATCTGCTTAATTTTCGACACCTTATTGGTGTTATAACGCTCTTTTGCTTCACCACCTTCACCTGAATTTGAGCGACCACCCAAATTGTTCATCGCCATTGCAATGGCTTCATGCGCCTCTGGTGAAAGAGCTCCAAGAGACATACCCGCACTATCAAAACGCTTTAAAATATCAGATTCTTTTTCCACTAAGTCTAGAGAAATTTTATTTGATTCTATTTTTACCAAATCACACATATCTCTCAACGCTGCAATTGGTCTCTTATTAACAAAATCAGCAAAGATTTTATAATCTTCATAACGCCCAGTTTGCACAGCC
>JBLIDR010000196.1:0-4971 GCA_047632655.1 Francisellaceae bacterium
AATTATAGCGTATATTTAGGCTTAAGCTACAAGCAGGCTAAATCTTCAAACCTATAAATACCTGTGTTATGACCATCAGAAAAATAAAGCTGTAAGCCATAATTACCAACTGGTTCAAGACTAATAATTGAAATATTCGCATTAACATCTGTATCTTTTAATATTTTTTTGCCTGTATTTTCATCAACACATAAAGCACATTTACAATTCATACGTAATTTTTGTGCCATAAATGATTTTTCTATATTTTCCATAGTAAAAATCAAACTCCCTGCTAATAATTTGTATTGAGGCTGAGATTTTTTATCATTCTTTATAATCTTTTTTTGAACAAAGTTAGCAATTTCTTTAAAACATTGACTACTCAGACTTGTGGGTGCATAACTCAAAATAGGTTGTCCTGCATCTGAGCTATCACACAACACACTTTCAAGCGGAATTTTAGTGATGATTGGTAAGTTGTAATGTTTAGCAAATTTATCACTGGCATCGGATAAAAATATTTTATTCAGTGAACCACAACTTTCACAGATGAGACCACTCATATTTTCAATGATACCCCAAATTGGGACATTAACCTTTTTTAACATCTGCAACCCTCTTTCAGCAACCTGAGTTGCAACATGTTGTGGTGTAGTGACAATGATAGCACCATCAATATTAGCCTTTTGACATAAAGTTATGTGAATATCTCCTGTTCCTGGCGGTAGATCTAAAAGCAGTACATCTAAATTTTTTGGCCATTGAACATGCATTAAAAATTGCATGATTAACTTATTCACCATTGGGGCGCGCCATAACACTGCTTGGTCTGGCTGAACAAGTGCTGATGAAGAAACAAAATGAACACCCTGAGAGACAATTGGTATAATCTTACCTGTATCGGTCGTGTCTAATGGTGATTCCAAAGAGCCAAATAAACCAGCTTGACATGGACCATAAATATCAGCATCCAGAATACCGACAACCAATCCTTGTTGTTGCAAGGCAACTGCAAGATTCGCCGTAACAGTTGATTTACCAACACCACCTTTCCCGCTCGTAATAGCAATAATTTTATATTTCTGCTCTAGAACACTTTTTTTATCTAGAGCACTTTTAGGCCTAGATACTTGAGCAGGTGAACCACTTTCAACTTTAACCGGTATATCTCGAATCTTTTGCGCTGTCGACTTAACTTGCTTTTTTTTAAAAATCATATCGTAAAATATTTTACTGAAGGTAAGCAGAATATTATCACTTTTAGGTTTAAGAATCAAAATTAGATTATAAAGTAAAATTTAATGCGCTTGAGATATATACCAATACATACAAAGAGATAACTGCGAAATAAAACGTGCATTTCGCAATATTTTATGGCAATATACTTAGGTCGAATTACCGACACAGCATAATAGACAGATATAATATTTATCATGTTACATGGATGACTGGAAAGGATATAAGCAAAGGATAGCTAAGCCATGGATGGCGAAATTAAATAATATCACTCAAATTGCAAATAAATTTATTATTTCATTCTTCGCAAAGTAGTATAGGCAATACCAATCATACCTGCCGTATTACCGAGAGAGGCTGCGACAATAGGTGTATCCATACAGATAGATAGAGCTCTTTGTTTATAGGATTCAATTACAGGCTCAAATAATTTACTTTTCATATTTACAATGGCTCCACCCAAAATAAACGCGTCCGGGTCTAAGGTATGAGCCAAGCTGATCATGCCGCTAGTAAGTGAAAAAATAAAATTATTAAAAACCTCACAGGTTTCAGGGTCATTGTTTTCTAAATCTATCATAAAGTCATCTGGTGAAAGAGAAGTATTATTTTTCACCAGATGATAATTTTTGGTTAAAGCAGATGCTGAAGCATAACACTCCCAAGCACCCGAGAGGAGTACCGAAGTATCTTTATCAGCTTTTTCATTTGTAACAAGATACCCTATTTCACCTCCGCAATGATTACGCCCCCTAACAAGATGGCGATTAACAATAATTGCGCCACCAATGCTTGTTCCAAGAGCAATGAATACGAAATTTTGATATTTTTTTGCTGAGCCTTGCCATAATTCACCAATCGCAGCAGAATTAACATCATTGTCCAAAAAAACTAAAATTTTAAACTCTTTCTCTAAATTCGATTTAATGGGTAAATTTTTTAACCCAGGCAGATGATGCGAACTGAATATAACTTCACCCTTCTCAGTATTAACCACACCATGAGTGCTAATTCCAATAGCTGCTATTTTATATTGAGCCATCACTTGAATGGTATATTCTATCAGTAAATTTAATAACTGATCACCTTGATGAGCTGATGGCCTTGGTGTTGGGAATTGATTATGAAAAATCAATTTACCATCTGGTGTGACAACGCCATATTTAATACCCGTACCACCAATATCAAAACTTAAAATATGCGACATATTTAATAACCTTTATAATTGACTAACTATTGAATGAAGAATTTCATAATTAGTTATCTTTATTTTCAGAGAGGATTGATCAAATACTTTATTTCTATTATCTCGACAAATTGTGCTGGAGGCCGAACAATGCACATGACTAACTTTGGTTTTATTAACGATATTTAAAACATTATCAGAGCTAATACCTCCTCCAGGCATAATTTGAATTCTATTTCCAAATTTATGCTGAGCCAATTTAATATTTTCAATACCAGTTGAAACATCTTTTTCTTGACCAGAAGTTAACACTCGAGTGAAACCAAGATCACATAATGTTTGCAGTGATTCCATATAGTCTGGAGTTAAATCAATTGCGCGATGAAAAGTTGTTTCTAACTTATTCTGTTGGGCAAAATTTAAAAATGACGTCAGAAATTTAATATCAATTTGATTATTTTCATCTAATGCGCCAATAACAAAGCCATCGATACCTATATTAGTTAGTTGTTTAAGGTCTTGTAGCATAAGCTCTTTTTCAAGCTTGCTATAATAAAAATCTCCTGAGCGAGGTCGTATCATCACTTGCAATGAGCAATTAGAATGATTCTTGGCAAACCCTACGAAACCAGGTGTTGGCGTTAAGCCTTCAGCAGATAAAGCGCTGCATAATTCAAGTCTATGTGCGCCAGCTTTAGCTGCATTAATCACAGAATCAACATTATCAACACATACTTCAATGGTCATCATGAATCATTTATCATCATTTGAAACTTGTATTAGTTTATCGTTTTAATTCTAAAAATACCATTAAGCAAATCATTCTTTTTTAGTTAAAAACCACGGGTATGTTAAGTTTAATAGGCTTGGTTATGTTAAGTTCAGAGCCAGAATGATGATATTGTTTTAAAATATACTTTAGTTGATTATGTAAGCTTTCATCTTTTGGCGACAGCTTAATTTGGATGTTACTTAGCGTCCCATTAACCTGTAACGTTACATATAAATTACCTTTTATATTTTGAGTTATTTGAGTCGTTTTTTGAATTTCAGTATACAGGTGTGTCGTCAGCGAAGATAAATATTGCGCTACTTGTTCTTTGGTAGCAAGATGCTCCTCTTGAGCATTTTGGTCTAATGAAGATTTAGGCTTATCGGTAATGTCTTTTTTAATCTCAATATTATGATCCTTACCATTATCTGAAACAACTAACTTAGGTTTAGATTCACTACTCATCTTTTTGACTACTTGATTCTCACTTACTTCAAGTGCTTGGCTTTGCTGTATAGACAACAAATTTGCGGTGATCACATGAGATTTGTCTACACTTACTTTTAGATGTTTATTCTCACGACTATCAAATGACAAATAGGCAATTAAGATAACACCCAAAATTATCATGTGAAAAACTAAAGCAACAAACCAAGACCTCTTACGATAAGGTTTATTTAAATTCATAAGTAACCATTAAAGCGCCATTTGTTCCATCAGCAGGATAAACTGCTAAGTTCTGTTCATCATAAGTCGTCGTAAAGTAATTATAACGTTGATTAAATATATTATTAACCCTTATGGAAAATAACCAATTAGATAACTTATATGAAACACTAGTATTTAATAAAAAATATCCTGAAACTTGCCCTAAGCTGTTTTGAAAATCCCCATCAGCATACATATTTCCGGTATATAGTAACTGTAAATACCAATTTATCGGTTTAATAATCTGATAATTACTATGAACCTCAGCCAATATATTGGAGATTCCTGGAACACTATTACCTGAAACATCACCAATATTAGGCATATTTGCCCCATTTTTAAATACATTTTTAGATAAAGTGAGACTCCCTCCCAGCCCAAGCACCTCTACTGGCTGAATACCACCAGAAAGAATAATGCCATACTGCTCAGTCGGGGGTAAATTAACATTTGCACCTCCAAACTGAGCACCTGTTTTTTTAATTAAAGGGTTAAAAACAATTTGATTGTTTATACTCATATAGAAGGCATTGAATCCAACATTCCAAGCATCATACGATACTTTTTGACTCAGACTATAACTTATCGATGTTTGCGGGTTTAAACCAAAAGTTGTTTGGGCGCTAGGAGTTAGAGAGGATTGGTCAATAAAAGGTAATTGATAATCTCTGGAGATTCTAGCTCCAGTTGTATAATGCTTATTCCATTTCTGTTCAAGAAAAAATAAATAGGCATAAACAGGGGTGATATCTGAATTTCTATTGCCATTACTAAAGGTACCATTAGTCGTAATATAGCCAAACCTGCCACCTGTTCCAGCAGTTAAAGAATCAGTGATATCAACACTTGGCATAACAAATAAAGCATAGCTATTCTGATTCGAATCTGAAATAACATTCGTTTGTTTAAAGTTTTGAAAACTTGTGTCAATGCCTATTTTTGTTTTTAAAGCATGACCATTAAAAACATGACTCTTTATCTCTAGAATAGGTTTGAGCTGTAATTGATTATAATATTGACCAAATTCGGAATTAGAAGAATTCGGGAAATCACCATTTGCCCAGAGCTGTTGATAGGTAATAAAACT
>JBLIDR010000197.1:0-4947 GCA_047632655.1 Francisellaceae bacterium
ATCGTGCTTGTAGCTATCTTAGATTCCCCTATATTAAAAACGCTTAATTTAATGTGGCTTAGCTTCGTTAAATGATTCAATTTAACCAAGCGTCCCCTTTGTGCCATTAACCGACTATCATGGTTTGTGGTCAGGAATAAAAGCAGACATTAACGCCCGCATAAACTGCGGAGTGAACTTGGCGACTTTTTTGCGGCTCTTTGCAAAAAAGGCGACAAGTTTACGGAGTCAGATTTAATGCGCTTGTTTGGGATTTTAATGATTATCAAAGTCATTATGTGGTGTGCTTAAACTTACCGAAACATACATTTCCAGCAAGGCTTGTCGCATTGGTTCTGGCTCGGATACAAACTGAACATTCATGTTTCTTACGCGTAGTTTTTGCTCAATGAATACAGGTGAGAACTTAAGATCACGCTGCAATTCCTGGCGAGAACCTTTGACACTATATGTTGCTTGAGTCATGCCCGTAATCTGACGTGCCAACCTGAACGCGAAAGTCGCAGAATTATGCCCTGAACCGTCACGACAATGAGTTTGCAGACGCTTCCGTATAGTGTTGGTACGCCCAACATACAAATTCTCACCCGCCTCTGAAAACAGATAAATTCCGGCTTGTGGTGTATCACTAGGCAAAGTTGCAACTGTTACAGGCTTCATATTTATAAGCCTCTGAAAGGATGGTTCTAATGAATCTACGTACTCTTTAAAAATTTTGTGCATCTTTTTTTGCCTTAACGTCCAAAGCAGTGTCACGCGTCAGCGTGTCCAGCCCGAAGGGCGTTGCTGCCTTTGCTTGTTAGAATTATTTATTTCCAAATGCCCCTTGAGAAACTGGCGAAGAAATATCATATTTTTTAGATATAGATTTAATAACACCTATAAACCATTGTTCGCTATCAGGGTGAACTATTATTCTATTAATGAGTTTCTTCATATCTACTGGGCATGGATAACCGGTCGGCGTATCATCAGTAGGGTTGAAGGCAGAATAAGTACTCAATAATATTCTAGCTTCATTCTCATAGCTAAAGTGTGGGCGCTTAACAAAAAATGGAGCTGTATAATGTTTATCTTCGATATTACCATGACCGGAATAATCAATTTCTTTGAGAATAAAACTTATACCATTCATTCCTGTATCTTTGATACTTTCTTTTAATGAAGCAACAGTTGTTTGAATGGCCACAAGGTTTGTATCTTGACCATAGATCTGCCACATAAGCATATTTTCTTCTGTGTTTTTATGCCAGCAACTAATAAATGCATTGTTACAGAGGAATCTCTTGAAGTCATTTGCATTTTTAATTTGTGAATTCTCATCTTCTCCAAGTTCAGTATAAATAGCATCAAGTTCATCTTGCATTATTGAAGGGAACTTTCCTTCTTTCTGATCTTTGAAAGTAGTGGATTTTGCTAGCCATAAATTATCTGTTGATAGGAGTGATATGAATTTTGACAAGTCCATATATCGCCATAGTACTTGATCACCGTCGAGACCTTCGTCTACTTTTAATTTGATATTATTCATATATTAAATTCTAACGCCCGCAACACAGGACAATTTGGAGCGACAAAGGAGCGGAAAATTGTTTCGCGTTCTTGCGCTTGTTAGCCCATTGAGTTCTGTGACATATAATCATAGATTATCGTATTCCTAATTCTTCCGGTAGGTTGTTCATGATTTGTTGTAACGAGAGGAATATATTTCCCTACTATTTCAATTTTTTGACCGCTAAAAACTGATATTTCAATTTCCTCACCTTTTTTGAGTTCAAGGTTTGATAAATGTACTTTTCCATCAAGCTTTATAGTTTGGATCTGGGTAATTTCGTCTTCTAGCTCTGCGATAAGTATTTTTTTTACACCATCTGGAACTACAAATGAATCTTCACCATCACTATTTTCACAAAGAGCCAGCAATTCTCGAACATAACGTGTCTCACTACTGACGTAAAACAAGTGGGGGCAAGAACCACAACCCCAATACATATCAATTTCATAGAATTCAGATAAATTTAGGGTATGTACTGGATGCTCGAAGCTTCTCCCCTTTTTATCAAACACAATTTTCTGAGGACGAATAATACCTCCGTAAACTAATATATCTTCAATATCATCTTCTTTTATCGAGCAATGAGACAAGGCTTGATAATATTCGCCAGCGGGAAAATCTGGATTAGTTGAATGTCGCTTTATATCGATGGGTGACAAGGGAGGGAGTGCAACAGCTAACGGGATTAAAACTGATTTTCCTGGCTTTAGAGGCGCAGAAGGTAAAGCGATACAATCCTTTGTCGATAGAATATTGAACTCACTAAAGCCATCAACTTTAGTGAGTTCACAATCTAAAGATTTTAAGGATAGTGAATTTTCAGACACATTTTCCACAGACAGAAAAACACACCATAAATCTCGAAGCAGATATTCCTCCTGCCACTCTATGCCTTCACATCCTGCCTCATAGCAACCAACGACACCAACTCCTTTACCTGCATAAAGTCCAGATTCAAGCATGGCATGAGCAACGCCATCTTCTTTACTCAAATCTGTCATCTCTTCTAAGCTCGGCACCCTCATATTCTTAAAGTAAGGGTACTTTTCTCCCCTATTAATAAATTCGTCAGGATGAGGGTATACCTTTAAATATTCTTCTTCGGTTGCGAACTTCTTTCCCCACTTTGTTCCGTGACGATATTCGTTAGGATGCCTATTAACGATATCAACCAATGAGGAAAAAACATCATTTTTAAATAGTACAGGGTCATCAACCGGAAAGCGTTCTAGGTTAAGCTTTGATATCTCTGATAGAATTTCAAAGTTCCTGCAAACATAATATTGACAATGCAAAATATCTTTCGAGTCGGCCGCATTGCCTTTCTCTTCTATATTTTGTTTCTTAGCAAAGAAATATGCCCCTATTAAAAGACTTAAAATCCCTAGAACAACGAACAACATATCAGGGCCATTACTTATTTCAGCCGTAAAGCTAGTGCTGCCGCTATTTACTTTAAGTACGGCTGTATACGCAAGCAAAGACGGCAATCCGACAAGAAAAGTGCCCAAACTTAAGAAGGATAAAATAACACGATTTTCTAATTTGGGATTCAAAAGCGAATCGAGTTTTTTAAGTAATATTTCCTTGAGACTCATAACTTCCTTAAAGGGCTAACGCCTCATTAAGAGGTAAATAATAGTTGGCTAAAATTAGCGACAAAGAAGCAAAAGCCAACTGTTTTTGTCCTTTTAAATGACTTGTTATATGCCGCCTATCCTCAATTAAATTAACTCTCTTTCCACTGCATATTGCTTACCTTTATCTTGCAGCAATACACAACCATTCATATCGTCAAACGCTATAAAACCTCTATCTACCGCTTGATTTATTATCAGGTCAGTCATAGTTCTTGATGATGCAAAATCTGAAGAATGAAGTTTTCGTATATCCATGTGGCTATTACCAGTTTTCTCATAATGTGAAATAATAATTTGCATCATATCTTTAACAGGATCATGAGAAGACTTAGCCGACACTTCTACATCTCTGCCAAATGGACTTTCACCAATATCTGGTTTTTCAACCAATGGCTTGCCAAGGATATCTCTAAGCAAATCATCGAAAGAAGCCTCAAACTCATCAGGTCTTGAGAAATCTACGTATACTTTTGTTTGAAAAAAAGCAGGAACGGAAGATTCGCCATGCTGTTTTATTACAGGAATAACTTTTTTACTATCTATATTCGATAAATATTCGGCGGTAAGAATCATTCGCTCTAGCCCTACACCGCCTTTTCCTTCATTAGCTTTATGAACATAATTTGGTGTACATACCATTAATACTCTATCCGCACTTGCTAAATTATTAGTCATAAAAGAAGGCAAATCTTCACCAGCACCTAAATCCCATTGATCGAGAATTACATCAACACCACTTTTACGTAATCTAGTTGATAAAGCCAAAACCCAACGTTTATGGTCTAAATCATCATGAGAATACGATACAAAAACTGAAGGGATCGTCATAATAAATCCTTTTATAGTGGTTTATCTAAGGGATCGCTCCCTATAAATTAATAGAGTTAAAACAATAAAGTAATCATCATCTAGAAGCAACTCGCCAACGGTGAAACGTAACTTCGAAGGCATATAATGTCTTCCTAAGTTGAATTTGTGGAGCTGATTTTTTTTGTTATTTAAGCACAAAACAAGCGGCACAAAAAATTTCTATTTGATCAACTTGTTAGCATTATGGTAGCTCAGCTCTGCGAGTTAATTTGATATCAATAGATTTGCTAGGATCTTCTAACATATGCCCCCGAAGAATAAATTCGTTTTCATTAAGAGTACCTTGCAAACTAAGGTTAAACTCTTTTAAGTCACCGACAAAAGATGGGAGCAAATTACGATCATTTGTACATTTGACTTGTGCAGTGACGATTCCATTTGTGACTTCATAGCTACCGACATATACAAAAGAAGAATCACCACCCAAAATTCGATTCGTTTCTAAAACAGCAACACCATAGCCCCCCATTTCGTTTGACACAAATTCAACTCCGTACATTGCTTCTATCATTTCTATATCTCCTTTTATTTAATAATGTTAACGCTTAAAGCACCGACAGCAAAACCAGGGCGAAGCGGCGGTTTTGATGTCGGTAGCTTTATTTGTTATGTAGTTGACTAAATTTAGCAAATAACTCTCTCCATAATTGGACACACTCTTTTGCTAAAGTTAGCGCATCAAGGGTTTGATTATTGCTCATTATTCGATATTTACTACTCATGATGCTGGGTTCGTCACCGAATTTTGATACTAGCCTTTCGCTACCACTGACATGAGGCTGATCTTCTGTCCGAGTATTACGAGTTAGACGACAATGCTTTAATCCATTAGCTAAATCAGTACATACACTTAACGCTCGGTTATCCTTTATATATTCATCT
>JBLIDR010000198.1:0-4940 GCA_047632655.1 Francisellaceae bacterium
CTAAAATTAAAGCGACTACGTTCTCTTTTATTATAAACAACCACTATTATGGCTGTGCTGTATATTAATTTAACTTTGTTCTGACCCCGATAGTTTTCTGCCCAAGTTTTATTTCAGGTAGTTTTTTCTACTTTGTTCTGACTCATACGTCCAAATACCCCTTTTTAATCTTTCTTTCTTTATCTTAGGCGGAAATAAACTGTTAACCCCCTTACGTATACTTTCGAAATACTCTTTTTCTTCATCTAAACTATTAAGTCGTTCAATAATAGTGTCACAAGGCCCTAATTCAGCTCCTATCCACTTTCTATTTTTCATTTCGGCAACAGCATAACTTGTTCCTGAACCACCAAAAGGATCAAATACTAAATCGCCTTCATTTGTGGCCATTTCTATCACCCTATCTAATAGCTTGATGGATAACTCATTCGAACCTTCACGTTTTTTATATTTGGCATGCCTAACAGGAGTAATATCTTGCCAAACATCAGTAAGGCTTACCCCTTTGGGGTTCATTTTATGCTTGTAGCCACCGTAATCTTTTAAATCATCATAACATTTTGGGCATGTTTGCATCGCCATACGATCAGAATTGAATGTATTCGGCTTATCGCCCTTGATAAAATATAAAAGAGAATAGTGTGAGGGGTATAATTTGTTTTTTATTGGAAGGCTGTACTTAATGTCTGTCGCAATCCAGTGACGAAATGTTAGCCTACTATGCATGTAACCTGTCAATTTACTATTCCACAGTGGAAGGTTCCATGTGAAAAATGCACCACCAGGCTTCAATATGCGAATACATTCAGCTATCCATTGTTCTGACCAGAATAAATATTTTTCAGCTTTGATATTATCATCCATCTTTGATGGGTAAAGTTTGCTTAAATTAAATGGTGGATCTGCAAAAACCAAATCGACTGAATCACTTTCAATTTGCCGCATTGCATGTAAGCAATCACCTTGAAATAATTTACCTAAAGATGTTTCAAAAATTAATTCCGATGTACCTAGTTCAATACCCTCTTTGACTTTGTCATAATCACTTCTTAATATTTCAATTATTTCATTAGAATTATTTTGTATAGCATCAAGAATAACATGATTTATTCTTCCCATTTTTATCATTAACTCTAACTCAGAAATGCCTAAGTTATCCTCAACACTTTTTAAATCTTTACCTGTAGGGATAATATTCTTCTCATTATAATATTTTAATTGAGAGGAAGAAATAGAGGTAACTTTCGCTGCTGATTTTATTTGCGTACCCGAACCAGGGTCAACATTTATAGCTTTAAAAAATTGGTTTGAATAACCCATATTCTGACACCTTAATTTATATACAAATATCCTAACACGTAGAAATACACCCTTCATTAATAAGTCCTATAGGACTAGCAACAAAACGCTCAGCAGGTCCTATAGGACCTTCATAGCTTAACCTTTAATTAGTAATCTATCAATATTCTAATCGAAACAACTATCTAGGGAGATGTTTTGGATATAGCAGAAGAGAAAAAGTTTAGATCCCAACTTGGTTTTGAGATACGGATTATCAGAGAAAAACTGGGAATCACTCAGGAGCAACTGGGTGAAAGCCTGCGAATAGATTCTGCATATATTTCGAAAATTGAGCGTGGAATAAAACCTATACCATTGCAAAGCTTATTCGAATTATTTGCATTTTGTGGTGAGGAATCAATTAACGACTTGATTATAAATATTATTAATAAGGTGAAAAATTATGATTGTTACAATGGAAAGAACTGGTGACTTTGTCCCTAAAGAAATAAGTGCTGATATTGTTTCAATAGTGACTGATACATTGCAAGGCATTAAAACAACCGAAAGCAATTTTGTCATAAATGATAAACTTTGCTTTAAAACTCAAACTAATGGAAATGTTACTCCCTGTGTTACTAACTCAGCCACTTATATATCTAGTAAGTTTCAAAGTTTACTTGCTAAGAAAAATGGATGCCAGGGAGAAACAAAAATTAATGGTCAAGCTTTCGATGGATTTATTCAACGATCTTATAAGCATACAGGGCATCAGATAATAGATAGGTTTAAATTACTTGAAGTTATCTTTGCCTATATTGCGGAAAACAATATGACAGAGTCTATGATTCATACTTTATTTCCAAAATTTTATGGCATGTATGTTGAACGTGACTGTTTTGATATCACTGCATTACCTAGTTCTACTCATAGTTTGTTTCATGAAACGGAAATCATCTCAAACTTCAGAGTTGGCGTGGAGTTTGAAACTGGCAATGTTGCTAGTTCGTTTAGAGCAATTAATAAATTAGGGATTCTATTTCAACAAGGCGTTATTGATGCGGGTATATTTGTAACTAGTGCTTACAGGCCAAGAATTTGGCCTACTTCTAATAGAAATGGATCATTTCCAGAGCTTATGAACAGAGACTACGAAAATCAAATATCACTGCCATTAATTTGTATGGGTTTCGCTCCTGATAGTTATGATCAGAATGCCCCTTTTCTTAGTCGGTCAGGAGATCTTTATAGACTATCAAATTTAAACAAAATGGACCCTACAAGTACCTATAATGTTTATAGGGGCGAAAATAATGAAGAAATATTAATTCCGTCATAACAGAAAGTAGATTCACTAATAAAGAGCTCTAAATGCGATAACTTTTTCATTGAGATCTTTTAAATCAAGATTCAAGTCTGAATAATCGGGTCCATATTCAAGAGCCTTGATATTATAGGTTTCATTCCAATCATTTTTAGCTAATTCTGTATTATCACCTTGCCGTGTAATTACATAATGTGGAAATATACTGGAAGAAGTGATTTTGACGTCCTCCAGTGCCAGTAATATATCCGGGTCATCCATACTGCACCCAATAAATATACATGTGTGAGTAAGAAAAATAGCTTTGAGTAACTCGTAAAACTGGGGATGATCCTTTTTAGCTTTATGGTATTGGGCCTTAGTGAATATCATGGAGCGTGCATCATTAATGCAACCGTGCGCCTTAATTATCAATCGGATATCTGATCGAAGTAAATCACCAAGATCTTCAGATTTATAGGTTAAAACCCTATAACCATCCGTTGAGGTATATTGACAATAATTTTCATACATTTTGTCAAAATTGGTTGTAACTACGATTTCCAAGTCTAAATCTAATATGTATTCATGCAAAGTACTGGCTTTAAATTTCGGATTGTTAAAACTATTATTAATCAAGTAGTCATATTCAGCGGGGTTAGCATTATCCTTTATGGCTTGGAGTGCTAATAAGTAATTTTTACGGTCTATAAGTGCTGTAATTTCTGTTCTGAGATCAATATCAGTAATTAATTCACTGGCGGCATTCATAAATTCAAGCCAAGTTTGTGGAGCATCACCATCAACGTGGACGGCAGAAGAAGAAACTCCAGCGCCTAAAAAAACAAATGCTCTTCTTCTTCCTATTTCACGGATTAAACTAGTAGGCCAATCAATCATGGCTGATCACCTATATTAGTCAAAAGCTTAGTACAAATATCATGCATTAATTTATTATATGATTTTACTTGTTTACTTTGGGCACCAACTATCCCCCTAGAGGTATTAAGTTGATGTATCGGAGATTTATGTGTTTGAGACAATGGAACTAGACTGTTTACATAAGGTATATGGCCTAATTCAAAATTGATATTATCACCAGGAATGAGAAAATCATGCATAGACCTTTTAAATGTATCCGGTATTTTCTTCATTACTTCATCGTAAGCTTTTACGGGTCGCTGGCCAGTTGCAAAACTTCTTTTGACATACTGTTGAACTGAAAAGCCTGCAAATCTAAACTTTTCAGATGTATCTTTGACTATATTGTAGTCATCAAGATCAGCTTCTTTGTTTTCGTCAATAATATCAGCAATTGTTTTCTTGTAATCTTTATTCCAATTATTTATCCATCCCGCAATATTCTTTATGCCAAGCAAGCTGAAAATATCACAGCCGAATGGCGTAATTATATAATCGCTTTCTAAAATAATTGAACGATTTAATGCCCCAAGAGATGGTCCAACATCAAAAATAATAAAGTCATATTTATGTTCAAAATTCTTAGTTAAATGATGACACCAGTTTGTTATTCTAATTCCACCCATTTGTCGTGCTCTAAGACTTCCCCAAGCCTCACTTAACCTGTCTTCAATGATTGACATTTTTGGGTGGCCTGGAATTAAATCGGTCTGAAAATTATTGCTTGTTCCAAGAATAGGAGTGATGTTCGCATTGATTTGAGGCTCACCATTTTCTAGAGGTTTTAATGCTGTATAAAGCGTGTCATGAGTAGGTGAGTCACTAAAATAAATATCTTCACAAACATCATCACCTAAAATCATTTGGGTGGAGTTGCACTGAGGATCGGCGTCAATAAGTAGTACTCTTTTCCCAAAATAAATATTCAAGTATGAGACTAAATTACATGCTAGGGTCGTTTTACCTACACC
The DNA here is from genome assembly GCA_047632655.1 of Francisellaceae bacterium. Lineage (GTDB taxonomy): Bacteria > Pseudomonadota > Gammaproteobacteria > Francisellales > Francisellaceae > CAJXRW01. The sequence continues at coordinate 4,477 of JBLIDR010000198.1, forward strand.
CCCTTTATTGTTAAAAAATAATATCGTCTTAATGTAATTCTCCCTGTATGTATATCTATTATATGAGTTATTTTATGTGTAAAGCTAAAAGGAAGTAATTTTCTATTTATAATCATAATGGTTACAACACTTAGAGCTTAGCCTTTTAAATACAAAACTAAACACTCACCACTCCCGCAACTGCTGCATATCTTTCAAGCGCCCACGTTGCATCACCAATGCTTCAAATAAGTCATCTACAGATGCGTTATCTGAACTTAGTCCCGGTAATGCAATATTTGCTTCAGCAAAAAAGCGCTGGCTTTGGCTTATTATTAAAGGTGCTGGAGGCGCATCTTCTATTTTTTGAGAAGTCGAAGGCACTTGGTCTGTTAACGAATTTTGATCTAACCATGCCTCTTGCCACCAATGTTGAATTCGCTCTTTCGCAGCTTTTAGCTTTTGCTGCGTTGGCAATCGATCAC
>JBLIDR010000199.1:0-4929 GCA_047632655.1 Francisellaceae bacterium
CTTCATCGGCTATTTGTGTAAATAATAATAATAATTTTTTGAATTACTAATTATATTTTTTTATATACCATAATGACATCTTTGACAGTGAGAATACAATGTTAAAAATGATCGATCAGAGGGATAAAAATGCCATATTCATATGCTGAAAAGAAAAGAATTCGTAAAGAATTCGGAAAATTACCAGATATTTTAGAAGTACCATACCTTTTAACTGTGCAAAAAAAATCATATCAAAATTTTTTACAGCGTGGTTTAGGTTTAGATAAAAGAAAAAATATGGGGTTAGAAGCGGCATTCAATTCCGTTTTCCCGATAATCAGTGTTTCAGGTTATGCGGAATTGCATTATGTTGATTATGAGCTTAAAGAACCAACATTCGACGAAAATGAATGTCGCGTAAGAGGTGTTACCTATGCTGTCTCTTTACGCGTTAAACTTCGTTTAGTTGTTTTTGATCGTGAATCCTCTGCCTCAAGTAAAGTTATTAAAGATGTTAAAGAACAAAGTGTTTATATGGGTGAGATCCCTCTAATGTCTGAAAATGGTACATTTATTATTAACGGCACGGAAAGAGTAGTAGTGTCTCAATTACATCGCTCACCAGGAGTGTTTTTTGATCATGATAGGGGCAAAACACATTCTTCAGGGAAAATATTGTATTCAGCAAGAATTATACCATATAGGGGTTCTTGGTTAGATTTTGAATTTGACCCAAAAGATAATCTTTATGCTCGTATTGATAGACGCCGCAAGCTGCCTGCGACTGTTATTTTAAAGGCAATGGGATATTCAATTAGCGAAATTTTAGCTGAATTTTATCAGCCTTTAACTTTTGGTCTTAATGGTGATAGCGTCATTATGGATATTACGCCGGAACAGTTAAAAAGCTCGGTTACTCAGTTTGATATTTGCACTAAAAATGGCGAAGTTATTGTTAAGGAAGGGAAAAGAGTTACGGCTCGTCATGTTAAGCAAATGAAAGAGGATGGTTTGACTTCTGTAGAAGCGCCACATTCTTTGGTTTTAGGTAAGGCTTTATATGAAGATATTGTTGACAAGTCAACAGGTGAAGTAATTGCTCAAGCAAATGATGAAGTTACTATAGAGATACTTGAGCAGTTAACTGACTTAGGTATTGTAGAATTTAAAACGATTTATACTAATGATCTGGATATGGGTAGCTATATTTCAGACACACTAAGGGTTGATTCTACTACTAATCAAATGGAAGCGTTGGTTGAGATATACAGAATGATGCGACCAGGTGAGCCGCCAACGGTTGATTCTGCAGATGCTTTATTTCAAGGATTGTTCTTTAAGGGTGATCGCTACGACCTTTCTGGTGTCGGTAGAATGAAATTTAATAGTAGATTGAATATTGATTCTGAAATAGGTTCAGGAATTTTAGATAAGCCAGATATTTTGGCTGTTGTAAAAGAAATTTTAAGTATCAGAGATGGGCGTGGACAGGTTGATGATATTGATCATCTTGGTAACAGAAGAATTAGAGCTGTTGGTGAGATGACTGAGAATCAATTTAGAATTGGATTAATTCGTGTAGAAAGATCTGTCAGAGAACGCTTAAGTATGGTTGATCGTGATAATCTTATGCCACAAGATTTAGTTAATGCTAAGCCAATTTCTGCTGCAATTAAAGAATTTTTTGGATCAGGACAGTTGTCACAGTTTATGGATCAGAATAATCCATTATCAGAAGTTACGCATAAGCGTAGAATTTCAGCCTTGGGCCCCGGTGGTCTGTCACGTGATCGAGCAGGATTTGAAGTTCGTGATGTGCATCCAACGCATTATGGTCGTCTTTGTCCAATTGAGACTCCTGAAGGTCCAAATATTGGTTTAATTAACTCTCTTGCCTGTTATGCAGCTACAAATTCTTATGGTTTTTTAGAGACACCTTATCGTAAAGTGGTTAATGGTAAAGTTTCTGATAAGATTGAATATTTATCAGCGATTGAGGAAGGTGACTTTGTTATTGCTCAGGCTTCAGCATCTGTTGATAAATCTGGAAAATTGACTGATGATTTAATTCCGAGTCGCCATAATGGAGATTCTGTTTACACTACAGCTGATCGTATTGAGTATATGGATGTTTCTGCTAAGCAAATGGTTTCCGTTGCTGCTGCTCTTATTCCATTTCTTGAGCATGATGATGCTAATAGGGCATTAATGGGTTCTAATATGCAGCGCCAAGCTGTGCCTACTTTAGTTGCTGATAAGCCTTTAGTTGGTACTGGTCTAGAAAGGATTGTTGCTCGTGATTCTGGTACATGTATCGTTGCGAAACGTGCGGGTATAGTTGAATCTATTGATGGTTCTCGAATTGTAATTCGCGCCGCTGAAAATGAAATAACTGATGAAAGTCCATCTTGGGTTGATGTATACAATGTTACTAAATTTAGGCGTTCAAATCAAAGCACTTGTATTAACCAAAGACCAATTGTAAACGTTGGTGATAAAGTCAAGCGCCAAGATATTATTGGTGATGGTTTTTCTACTGATTTAGGTGAATTGGCTCTAGGTCAAAACATGTTGGTTGCGTTTATGCCTTGGAATGGATTTAATTTTGAGGATTCAATTTTAATCTCTGAGCGTATGGTTGAAGAAGATCGTTATACAACAATTCATATTGAAGAAATGACTTGTATCGCTCGCGATACTAAGCTTGGGCCTGAAGAAATAACTTCAGATATTCCAAATGTTAGTGATAGTGCGTTAGTCAGGCTTGATGAATCTGGTATCGTTCATATCGGAGCTGAAGTTAAGCCTGGGGATATCTTAGTTGCTAAGGTTACTCCTAAGGCAGAAAGTCAATTAACTCCAGAAGAAAAGCTTTTAAGAGCTATTTTTGGTGAAAAAGCTTCTGATGTTAAAGATTCATCTTTACGAGTTCCAACAGGTATGCATGGGACAGTAATTGATGTCCAGGTCTTTACTCGAGATGGAATTGAAAAAGATGAAAGGTCAATTCAAATCCAAAAAGAAGTATTAAATCAGGTTAGTAAGGACCTGAAGATTGAATATCGCATTGTTGAAAACGCGGTGAAAACGCATTTACATACTATTTTGTTAGGACAAATAGCAGTGCTTGGTCCAAATGGTTTGAATAAAGGAGATGTTGTTTCTGAAGCTTATTTAAAGTCTAATGACCTTAATTCTTGCTTTGATATTCGAATAGCAGATGAAGACATAACTAATCAGATTGCGTTAGCTAAATCACAATTAGAAGATGCTAGAGCAGTCATGGATGAAAAATTTGCATTCAAAAGTAAAAAAATATCACAAGGTGATGACTTAGCTCCTGGTGTCTTAAGAATAGTTAAAGTACATTTGGCAGTTAAGCGTCGTTTACAACCTGGTGATAAAATGGCTGGAAGACATGGTAATAAAGGTGTTGTGTCACGTATATTACCTGTTGAAGATATGCCTTATTCCGAAGATGGGACTCCAGTTGATATTGTCTTAAATCCGTTAGGTGTACCCTCGCGTATGAACGTCGGACAGATCCTAGAGACACATTTGGGCTTGGCAGCTAAAGGACTTGGTAAGCTAATAAATGCTGAGTTGGAAAAACAAACTAAAGCGACAGAAATGCGTAAGGTTCTTGATCGTGTTTATAATACCGTTGGGTCTAAAAAAGTAGATCTATCTAAACTTGTCGATAAACAAATTATGGATATGGCAAATAATTTGAAAAATGGTGTTCCAATTGCTACACCGGTCTTTGATGGTGCTCAAGAAGAAGATATTAAAAAATTATTAAAGCTTGCTGGATACGATGAAAGTGGTCAGATGACTTTATTTGATGGTAGAACTGGCCAAGCTTTTGATAGACCCGTTACAGTTGGTTATATGTATATATTAAAACTTAACCATCTGGTTGATGATAAGATGCATGCCCGTTCAACAGGATCATATAGTCTCGTAACTCAACAACCCTTGGGTGGTAAAGCTCAATTTGGTGGGCAAAGATTTGGTGAAATGGAAGTGTGGGCTCTTGAGTCATATGGCGCAGCGTATACATTAAGAGAAATGCTTACAGTTAAATCTGATGATGTAGCTGGAAGAACTAAGGTTTATAAAAATATCGTAGATGGTAACCATAATATGGAAGCTGGTATCCCTGAGTCATTTAACGTTCTTATGAAAGAAGTAAGAGCCCTTGGTTTGGATATGGAACTCGATACGGATTAAATATTAGTTTAAAAGTAAGAATTATATGTTTATGAGAGCACTCTCTTGTTTACGTTTGAAAAGATTAAAATTATAGGAGCATCACCTTGAAAGATTTACTTGGTATAATCAAGCAGCAAGGCAAGGATACAGAATTTGATTTCATAAAAGTAGGACTAGCTTCGCCAGAAATGATTAGGTCATGGTCGTTTGGAGAAGTTAAAAAGCCTGAAACTATTAATTATAGGACATTTAAGCCGGAGCGTGATGGTTTATTTTGCGCAAAAATATTTGGCCCAATAAAAGATTATGAATGTTTATGTGGGAAATATAAGCGACTCAAGCATCGTGGTATAATTTGTGAAAAATGTGGTGTTGAAGTTACACAAGCCCGTGTACGAAGAGATCGTATGGCCCATATTGATTTGGCATGTCCGGTTGCTCATATTTGGTTTTTAAAATCACTTCCATCTCGAATTGGTTTATTATTGGATATGATGTTGCGTGATATTGAACGCATTTTATATTTCGAAGCCTATGTGGTCACAGATCCTGGAATGACTCAATTTGAGAAGGGGCAGCTTTTAACAGAAGAAGTTTATTTAGATGCCTTAGAAGAGCATGGTGATGAATTCGTAGCAAAAATGGGTGCTGAAGCTATCAAGGACTTATTGACTGAAACAAACCTTAAGGCTGAAATTGAAAAAATTCGTGAGGAAATACCAACTACAAACT
>JBLIDR010000200.1:0-4913 GCA_047632655.1 Francisellaceae bacterium
TTGGCAGGGAAATATTTTGACGCTATAAAAATAACAACAACATATGCCATAGAAGTACCAATACCTTCTAAAAATCGACTAAGGCTTAGTAAAAAAATGCTTGAGGCAAGCCAATATAATATGATGCCTAGCAGTGTGATGAATATACCAAAAGGGAAAAGTATTTTAATTCCATATCGATCAATAAACATTCCGTTTGGAATTTGTAATAAACCATAAACAACAAAGAAGATAGTAGATATTTCCACAAATTGTGCAGTATCGATACTAAGTGTTTGTTCAAAATAGTTGGCTGTAGATGCTGGCAGGGTTTGTAAGAAATAAGCTAAGCAGACAAAAAGTGCAGCGACAATTATTACTAATACGCTCGACATAGATACTTTGTTATCGACATCTTCATTAAAATTTTTTATCATAATTATTTCAAATGGATATTGTAGTAAAATAATAGTCTAAATCAGTAGTATTACAAATAATATTGTTATGAATTATTTATAGAGACGTGAGTTGATTCAACCTACGTTCCCAGGATGCTAATAAGCATTTATTTTTGTATACTAGATTAAAATTTTGGTCATTAAAATTATAGATTTGTGCAGAGTATTGGTTCTAGTGAGCCTTTATTTTTTCTTAAAATTTCTTTGACTAAGATTATTTTATGACCGGTCTCATCTTCTGAGGCGCTGGGTTAGAACGCGGAATGACTAGAGTGATTCAAAAAATATAAAATAAATTAGCCTAGCAGGTCATTTACTTATAACAATAGTTAGCTATACATAAAGTTAAGTATTCATGGAATATATTCTCTAGGAGTATATCTAAATGCAAAAACCTTTAAAAAAAGTTATTTTACCTGTTCTAGTCATATTATTGGTACTTATCATTTTAATTTTTATGGTTTTCCTTCAAAAATCTCCAAATAGTTTACCAGGATATATCGAAGCAAACTTGACTTATATATCCCCGCAAGTATCAGGAAAGCTTAACAAGCTCTCCGTGCACCGTGGAGATAAAGTAGTTATTGGGCAACCGTTATTTAAGCTTGATAGTCAATATTATCAATTTGCTTTAAAATCAGCTGAGATGAATGTACAGGCAAATCAAGCCAGTTATGAAAATCTATTAACTGGTGAGCGCCCACCTGAAATTGAACAAATCATTGCTAATATAGAACAAGAAGCGGCTAAGATGGAATATTTACAACAAAATTTTGACAGAAATAAAAATTTATTAGCTGAAAATTTAACTTCGCAACAAAATTATGAATTAAGCGAATCGCAATTACTGCAAGCACAAGCAAAATTGATACAATTAGAAGCATCATTAGTCACAGCACAGCTTCCAGCTAGAGAACAGAAAGTTATCAATGCTAAGGCACTAACAAATTCTTCTGCTGAACAAACAAAACAAGCTCAATGGGAAGTCGATCAAGCTCTTGTAAAATCTCCAGTTAGCGCAACTGTGTTTGATACTTATTATTGGCCGGGAGAAGTCGTTAATGCTAACCAGCCGGTTGTTTCTTTACTCGTCCCAGATCAAATAAAATTAATATTTTTTATTACCGAGACTGAACTTAGCCGCATTAGTTTAAATAAAAAAGTGCAATTTGCTACGGATGGTAACTCTAAGAAAATGACGGCGAGGATTACCTATGTCTCAGATAAGGCTGAATATACTCCTCCTGTGATTTATAGCGATTCTTCCAGGAAAGATTTAGTTTTCAGGGTAGAGGCTAAAGTTGAGGAAAATAATACTTGGCATTCAGGACAGCCTGTAAGTGTTTATCTTGGGAGTAATTGACCATGTCTGGTGACTTGATAATTGACGTTCAAGGTATAAGTAAAAGCTTTTATGGGAAAAAAGTTGTTGATAACGTCAACTTACAAGTTAACAAAGGTGATATTTATGGTTTTTTAGGGCCAAATGGATCTGGGAAAACCACCACAATACGCATGCTGTGCGGTTTACTGGAGATAGATTCTGGAGAAGGTACTTGTTTAGGTTTTAATCTGCGTACTCACGGCATGCATATTAAACAAAAAGTTGGGTATATGACACAGCGTTTTAGTTTATATGGAGATTTAACGATTGAGGAGAACCTTGATTTTATTGCTCGTTTATTTGGGGTGAAAAATCGTAAAGAAAAAGTTCAACGAATTATTGATCAACTTGAGATTGGTCAAGAAAGAAAAAAACAACTAGCTGGAAATCTCTCTGGTGGTTGGAAGCAAAGACTAGCTTTGGGTGCAGCTACCATTCATGAACCAGAATTACTTTTGTTAGATGAACCAACAGCAGGCGTTGATCCTAAAGCTAGACGTGATTTTTGGGATGAAATTTTCCGCCTTTCTAATCGAGGTATCACAACATTAGTTAGCACGCATTACATGGATGAAGCCGAGCGTTGCAACAAATTAGCCTATATTGCATATGGTAAGCTTTTGGTAAATGGAACATGCCAAGAAGTCATTAAATCTGTTGGCTTGCAAACTTGGGTCGTAACCGGTAAAAATTTATCCGCACTAAGTAAATTACTTGAACAAGAACCACTCGTTGAACAGGTTTCTGCTTTTGGATTGGATTTGCATGTGAGTGCGAAGGAGCAAGATGATTTAGCCAGTTTGATCAATGCAAACAAAAATGGTTATCAATGGAAGAAAATTAAGCCTTCACTTGAGGATGTTTTTATTCATCTTATGCAGCATAATCAGGATAATTTCTCATGAGCGCCAAAAATTCATTTAGCATACAACGTTATTTGGCGATTGTTATCAAAGAATTTACACATATGATGCGTGATAAATTTACCATAGCGATGGTCGTTGGCATACCACTAATTCAGGTAATATTATTCGGTTATGCCATCAATATGAACCCACATAACCTACCAACCGTATTAATTAACCAAGATAACACGCCTCAAACTAGAACTTTAGTGACAGCTTTACAGAACACTAAATATTTTGATATTAACTATGTTAATATTTCTATGGAAAGAGCCGATGAATTAATGCAAGAGTCAAAAGCCCAGTTTATCATCGAGATTCCTGCCGGCTTTACAAAAGCAATGATTAGAAGTGAGAAGCCTCAAATTTTAATCGTTGCTGATGGGACTGATCCAAGTGCTTCAGGAAGTGCTATTCAAGCGGTTAACTCATTAGTTAGTTCGGTTTTTATTGATACCTTTAAACATAATGGTTTAAATTATTTGCAAAACCAAGCGCCTGCTTTTCAAGTTGTTACGCATAACAAGTATAATCCTGAGCAAATAACGCAATATAATATTGTCCCAGGATTAGCGGGTGTTATTTTAACTATGGTCCTCACTATGATCACCGGGCTTGCTATTACGCGTGAAAGAGAAGTTGGTACAATGGAATCTCTTTTGGCCACACCTGTTCGTCCCTCTGAAGTGATCTTAGGTAAAATAACGCCTTATATCTTAGTTGGATATGCTCAATTATTTCTTATTCTTGCCTTTGCCGTACTGTTATTTAAAATCACAATTCATGGTAACATTGCTTTATTAATTTTGGTCACCTTTCCTTTTATTATTGCTAATTTACTAGTTGGGATTACTTTTTCAACTGTGGCTAAAACGCAATTACAAGCCATGCAAATGACCTTTTTCTTTTTCTTACCGTCAATCCTATTATCTGGTTTTATGTTTCCTTTTTATGGCATGCCAAGTTGGGCGCAAAAAATTGGGGAAATATTACCTTTAACGCATTATTTAAGAATTATTCGTGGCATTGTTTTAAAAGGGAATGAATTCAGCGCTATATGGCCAAGCGTATGGCCCATTTTGATTTTTATACTGATAGTTGGAATAGTCTGTGTTAAGCGTTACCGTCAAACACTATAAGGGCAACGGATGAAAATATATCAACAAATAAAACGAGTGATTACTGTTAGTTCTGTGCTGTTACTAGCTGGTTGTAGTTACTTCAACCCATCTTATGACAAGCCAGAAACACCTCTGCCAGCAAAATGGCAAAAACCTCAGAAAGAAAATATAGATTTGACAAAATTCGCTTGGTGGAAACAGCTTAATGATCCAACCTTAAATGGATTAGTTAATGATGCGCTAATTGATAATAACCAGATCCAAATTGCAATGGCAAATGTTATTGCAGCCCAAACAGACTTAGATAAAGCAAAATATGCCTGGATACCAAGTTTTGGTTTATCTGGGAATGGCGTTGTCGGACAAGCGTTTGCTACGGACTTTTCTAACAAGAGTGGAAGCCAAGCATTAGATGGTATATCTCGAAACAACTCACAACAATATCAAGCTTATATTGCTAGATTGTCTGTTGATTACAATCTAAATATTATGCAGTTGTACCATGGAGAAAAGGTTGCCAGCTTAAATTTATCAATACAGCAACAAATTAAAAAAGCTGCCAATTTATCTATTATAAATCAAGTGACAGTCGCTTACTTTTCGTTATTAACGGCAAAGCAACAGGTTAAGATACAACGACAAATAGCACTCACGCAAAATCAACTGGTTATGGCAAGTAAAAAGTCATTTTTTCTAGGCGCTTTAAGTGAAATAGAGGTTAGTCAGTCTGAACAGGACTTATATGATGCTCAATCTCAACTTGAGACTATACGCTATGATATTGGCAAATATGAAAATGTATTGAGATTATTAACTAATCAAAATCCTGGTGAGGTTGAAACTAGTCTTAGCATTTTGACACTTAAGCCGCAGCCTATACCTGCAGGATTATCTTCAACTATTTTACAAAATCGGCCAGATGTTGTCATGTCTGAATTTCAATTGCAACAAGCCAATGCGAACATAGGTTTAGCGCGCTCACAATTTTTTCCTACCATTGATTTGACAAGTTTTTTAGGTGGAGCATCACTCGCTTTGAACAGTCTTTTTACCGTTAATACTGGTA
>JBLIDR010000201.1:0-4902 GCA_047632655.1 Francisellaceae bacterium
TTACATCAATCTTTGATACAAGCCTACGATGAAGTTAGAAATAAAGGTCAAGGCTCAAATCAAGCCGCGTTGAATTGTCAAATATTAAGTTCATTTAAGATTGCATTTCCTCCCATTAATGAGCAAAAAGAAATAGTAGATTTTATTAGCGCACAATCAGAAAAACTAAACGAATCGATAGATATACAATTTCAACAGATCGAAAAACTAAAAGATTATAAAACCACACTGATTAACAGTGCTGTAACAGGCAAAATTAAAGTACAAAGCGTGCAGTAACAAGGAAGTTCGGATGAATCAACAAATTGAAAATTTTAAAGGTATAGAACACCATTTGTCATCGATGTCCATCACAGAAATAAAGGCGATATAATATGAAGGAACTTGTTTTCAATATCGCCGATATCTTTAACAGGGAAACACCAGAAGGTTGCCTTGCTCAATATAATGCAACTTCATTTCATATACCCTCATATCAACGAGGTTATAAATGGGCCACTGGCCCAAATGGTGCTGTTACCGTTTTACTTAATGATTTATGGAACGCATTTGAAAAACAAGACGTTGAATATTACCTACAATACATCACAGTAAAGCCTTTACAGTTGGCAACGGGCGTTAATTATTTAGAAGTGATAGATGGCCAGCAAAGGTTGACCACACTTTCTATTTTGTTGTCTATTTTGAATTTGCTACAAACTAACAAAACAGATGCCAATAATATTGCAAGACACAAATTAGACTATGCGATAAGACAAAACTTCTTTAGTGAGTTTATTTACGTTCAAGAAAAACTAGAGCTAATATCTCAACAAAGTTGGGATAACTTTATTGCAGAAGATGTTGAATACTTAGATCGCCAAGATATTTTTTATCTGCATGGCGCAATTAAGGAGTGTGTTAGTTTTTTTGAAGATAAGGCCGAATATATTCATGACTTTGAATCGTATTTATTTAAGCACGTAAAATTAATTGTTAATTCTGTAGAGCAGCACATTGTCAGTGAAACGGTTTTCAAAAACCTTAATAGCAACAAGGTGCCGCTATCAGAAGTTGAACTAATTAAAGCCTTGTTCATTACTCGTGTTGGCCGTGACAGCGTTCAAAATTCACAAAGTCATTTTCGAGAAGTAATGGAAGTTCGACTTGGCTTAAGTCGAACCTGGGGCGATATTCAACAATGGGCGCAAAGCAGCGCTATCTCTAGTTTTTATTTTGACGATAAGCCTTCTCCACTAAACGAACTACTCAAACTAACGGCGCTGGTTATGGGCGCAGATAAAGCAGTGTCAGCTGGTTCTCACTTATCCAATGGGAATCTTCTTTTTAATTTCTTTTCTAATCAGCAAAGCACTCAGAATGGCTTTGAGAAATTAATGTCAACGCAAAAGCGTTTAAAAGATTGGTTTGATACCGACGAAACATATCATTTAATTGGCTTTTGCCGCTTTGCAAAAAGCAGTACATATAATGGGTTAAGCTTTTTAAAGGCATGCTTAGCACTAACTAATAAGAAGGAATTAAAGTCATTTTTATTAGGTAGAAAATCAGAATTACTGTTTGGGGAAAATACTAAAAGTGATGACAGAGTAGCTTTAGTAAAAAGCTTGAAATATGGCAATGATGATAAACAAATTCATGCTGTACTGTTAGCTCTGAGTGTATTTCCCAGAAAAATTAAGAGGCGATTTGATTTTGATTCGTTCAAGCGAGAAAACTGGTCATTGGAACATATTTTTCCTCAAACACCTGAAGGAAAAAATCACGTTTTAAATGACAATGAAAAAGCCAACATTAAAGAGATTTTGAATCAGGGCAATCATGAAGTTCATTTGTTACTAAAACAAAAAACTCGTTCAAAAGAAGATCAGGACGTTTATGTAGAAGCCATTCGAAAAACTGGCACTTTAGATAATATAGGCAATATGTGTTTATTAACTGGTGGAGCCAATAGCTCTTTAGGCTGTATGTTTTTTGATGGTAAAAGACAAAAAATACTAGAGTTGATTCAGGAAGGCCATTTTGTTCCAAAACACACATTTGACGTGTTTTCGAAGATGATAGTTGGGTTGAATGACGATCTAAAACAATGGTCGAAACAAGATATTGAAGTTCATGGACAATATATTGCAGACACCATTTTTTTAGAAGCAAGGAATGAAGCTTAATGAAGGCAGGTAAATATAATTTTCAGGATTTATTTGTAAATAGATACGTTGAGCAACTTATCATTCCTGAAATTCAACGAGATTATGTATGGGGTCAACCACAAGTCGAAGGATTGCTTTCATCAATAGCGAATGATTTTAAGCACTTTCAACACGCTGCAATACCATCACTTAGTTTAGGCGAAGTAGACCAAGACTTAACCCAATTGAAAAATGATTTTGCTGAGTTCTATCGCCAGAGAAATTACTCATCCAATATTGGCTTTATCTATGCCTACAGCGACCAGCAATATGACGGACGCTATTTTTTAATAGATGGGCAACAACGAATAACTACTTTGTATTTAGTGCTGCTATTACTGGCCGTAAGAACAGATAAAGAAGCTGATTTTGAAAAGAAATATTGTTCTAACGGAATGCCTAAGCTTGATTATCGTGTAAGAGACTCTGCTCGTGACTTTATTCGTCAACTCGTCTCATTCGTATTGTCTCATCCCGATGATGATATTAAAGAACAGTGCTGGTATTTAAATAGTTATGAGAATGACATTACCGTAAAAAGCATCATTAGTAATCGCGATACTATTAATAGTTGGTTAGCAAAAAATGAATTGTTCGAGTCTGATTTTTACGACTATCTAAATGCTCACACAGAGTTTTGGTATTTTGATACCAACATTAGCGCACAAGGTGAAAATCTGTATATTTACCTCAACGCTCGTGGTGAGCAAATGCAGGAAAATGAGAACCTTAAAGCTGAGTTATTAAGTGTTTTAAATTCTTATGAACTTAAAAATAAAATGGGCGCTAAATGGGAAGGTTGGCAAGATTTTTTTTGGCGGGTGCGCGACAAAGGGGTGAATCCTGCAAGAGGTGAACAACTTAACGCTGATAAAGGTTTTAATGAGTTTTTAAACTGTGTTGCAGGACTTAAGATTTATCTAGAAAGTGAAGATAATAATTGGGTAGTTAAAGATAAATCGTTAAAGCCATCACAAACGATGCTAACTCAAGTACTTTCATTAGAAGCTATATCTAAATATATAAAGGCGCTAAAGTTTATTGATGATGAACAACACACTCTAGCTAAAATGTATTGCAATACTGAGTGGGTTAACAAGTTCTTGTCAGAGTTTTGGGCTATTTTGAATAGTAATACTACTGCATGGATTACAGATTATAAAAACGCTCGCTATTCAACTGAGCATCGTAGAATGGTTTTTGTTTGGGGAGTGTTGCACTGGGTTGATTCAGCGATTAATGCCCGTGAAAAACTGACGATTCATCGAGTTTTTCGTGGTATCCGTCAATTCTATCTTCGTTATAAAAACAACTATCGTTCGGTCATAGGCAATAATGGCATTAAAAGCTCTGTCAAAAATTTACTTGAGTCAGGCTTTATATCAACAAGAGCAGATGATGAAGAATATAAAAAAGAACGATGGTTAGTAAGCATGAATGAAACTGGGAACCGGACAGATCTAGAAGCGATGCTTTGGCAGATTGAAGATCATCCTTTGAATATTGATGGCTCTGATGTGGGGTTAATTAACAGCAGTCACTTAATTAACTTTAATGAAAGTTTAACGATAGAAACATTATCCAAAATTAAAGACACGCTTTATGACTGTTTCTCACCCGATAAATTAAAAGTCAGTAATAAATTTCCTGCCATTCAAAGTTTATTGCTGCATTACGGCCAATTTTGGAATCGAAAATCTCCATATTATTATGAAAATTATCAGTTTAATGATTGGCGGAATATTGTTCGTTCAAGATCACAGTATTTAACTGGCAACGAATTTAATGATTTTTTTAATGAGTTAATGGGATCAAATTTGTCAGTGGAACAATTGTTAACTGAGAAAAGAAAAAGATATGTTGAATCGAAGGGTGAAACGTTATGGTCTCAACTGCTTTGGTATAACAATTATTTACAGGAGGATATGTGGGCAGAAGGTGCCTATATTGCCCTTTGTGAAAACTATACAGACAACAAAAATGACCAAATATTTGATAGCAGCAAACCGTTTTTAAATACAAAAGGCGACTTTAAAGGTGGAAACCCTCGTGAGTTGTATACATTGCTTCCAGAAGAAAAAAGGAGTTCTTAATGGTCAGTAAAACAAACGAGCAAGCATTAGAGTCTGCAATTGAAAAACACTTAACAGGTAATTGCTTAGAAGACTTAAAAGCTGGAGTGAAAGAAGCAGCACCTGACTTTGGCAATAAGCTTTATAAACTTGGCCAGTCTGCTGATTTTGATATGCACTATGCCTTAGATAAAAAATTCTTCTGGAAGTTTCTACAAGATACGCAGGAAGATGAACTAGAAAAGCTTAAGCTAAATAGCCCTAAAGATTGGCAACGTAAAGTGCTTGAGCGCTTTGATCGACTGATTAAAAAGCATGGTATTTTGCATCTTTTGAAAAAAGGGCTGAGTGTTGATGATGCATATTTCAATCTTATGTACCCCGCTCCGCTGGCTAGCAGCAGCGACAAAGTAAAACAGAACTTTGAAGCCAACATTTTTAGCTCCACTCGCCAAATTAGATACTCAGAAGCCAACCCATTACAAGAAATTGATATGGTGCTGTTTATTAACGGTATCCCATTAATAACACTGGAGCTTAAAAACCCTTGGACTGGCCAAACAGCTCGTTATCATGGGCAAAAACAATATCGTAACGACAGAGATGTATCTCAACCCCTATTGCAGTTTGGCCGTTGTTTG
>JBLIDR010000202.1:0-4898 GCA_047632655.1 Francisellaceae bacterium
ACGCCTGAACCATTAGTAGCGGCAAATAAAACACCTGAAACAATGGCAGCTGTGCCTTGGATATCATCATTAAATGAACATAATTTGTTTTTATAGCGGTTAAGTAGCTTTAAAGCATGGTGTTGAGCAAAGTCTTCCCATTGAAGAACCACATTTGGAAATTTTTTCTTAACAGTGTTAATAAAGGTTTCTATAAATGCATCATACTCTTCCCCGTCTATACGTTTATGTCTAGCACCAATATAGAGCGGATTGGCGAGTAAATTTTCATTGTTTGTACCAACATCTAGCAAGATAGGCAACGTTTTTTGTGGTGCGATGCCAGCGCAGGCTGTATAAAGAGAAAGCTTTCCAATTGGGATTCCCATTCCGCCGGCGCCTTGATCCCCTAGCCCTAATATTCTTTCTCCATCCGAGACCACTATCATTCTAGTATCATTAAATCTAGGATGAGATAAAATTGCATCAAGATGAAACCTATCTTCGTAGCGAATGAATACACCTCTAGGATGGCGATATATTTCACTAAACTTTTCACATGCCTCACCGACATATGGTGTATAAATTAAGGGCATTAATTCAACTGGATATTTACAAGTCAAAGCATAAAACAAGGTTTCATTTCTATCCTGTAACGCCCGTAAATATATATGTTTTTCTAAGTGCGTACTTTTTTCATTTAATGTATGAAAAGTTTTTTCCACAAGGTCTTGTAATGAAAAATCATGAGGGGTAACAATACCTCTTAAATTCAGGTCGTTAATTTCATCAGCTGAAAATAATGAGCCTTTATTAAGTAATGGATCTTGAACTAAATCATAGCCAGATTTATTTGTTTCAACATATTTATTTCCTTCAGGATTTTTTTTAATCGTAATCTTCATGTAAATCTCCATAAGTTTAAATTTGTGACTTAAGTATACATTTATCAATCATGTTAGCTTATTTTGAATAAGAAAGCATAATTAATAAAAACTGTGTTGACACCTAGATTTTATATGACTGCATACTACACAGTAGTATTGTTTTTAAATAGACATGAATTTGCATTCTGTAGTGCATAAGTAGATATTAATTATTTTTTGACAATGCGGCGATCAGATTCTTATTGCGTTGAAAATATTAAGTAAAAAATTTATTCTGGTTATTTGTCATAGTTGAGGAGTATCTAGGTGCCTTGCTCTTGTGTTCTTTAAATGCTTCTGGGTCTTAGGTATATAATTCAGTTTGGCTGCCTTCAGTAGTTTATAAAAAGTCTTTACATGCTGGTCTAACGCCTGTTGGTCTTTATGAAAAACACTACAATAATGGATTGCTGAAATTTCTGTTCTCATATCCCAAATAATCTTATCAAATTTGTGCATATGCATACTAAGATCATCTGAGGCATGAAAATCAAGAATAATACTATTACTAGAGTTTGCCAATTTAGAAAAAGTACTACTAAAACCTTCTCGCAGTTTTTGTCTTTTGAGCCTAGAAAGTGGTTTGCCTTTATCATTGATTAACGTATTTACCGACCTAAGCATATATAAACAGACTTCTCGCTGTAAAATCACATAGTTACGCCTGGAGTAATCAAATTTAGTGAAAAGAACAAACTCGCCAATTAGTACTATAAATATGCCAAGCAAAGTAGAAATAAGCCTGTCGCTTAAAATCGCCCCATGTGACTCAGTTACTGAAGTAAGAGCAAAGCTAAACATAATAAATAATGACAAACTAATGGTTTGAGTTACATGAAATTTTCCTGGGATAGCGAATGTAGCCGCACCTAATAATAAAATAATCAAGGGAGTTAAATAGGGGTTAAGCTCGAGAAACTCCAACAAAATAGCCGCAAGTATAAGCCCAAGAACCGTTCCAAGTCCTCTTTGTCCAGCTTTTTTTCTAACAAGACCAGACTCATAAGCACCACTTGTTGCAAATATTGAGTTTAGAATCCAAAAGGAGTAAGGAATATTAGAAAATATATAAAAAGCTAACCCAATACATACGATGATAGTAATTTGAAAAACTCTAGCATATTCAAGTGATAGCTTTAGTTTTGGGTGCATATCTTATTCCAGTTTAATACTATCGTTTTTAGTTGTTCAAATGCGAAACATTGCTGTGGAATTGAATAATCTGGTTTTAAGCTTTCTAATACCTCCAAAGCTAATGATTTTCTTAATGCAACTTGCGTATTAAAGCTTTTAAGTACCTCAGAAAATTGCTGCCAAAAAGCCTCATTAAGATCAATATTTCTTAAGTAGATAACTATCATATTCAAGTTACGCACACTTCGGCTAATTCTAATGATGTTTAAAAGATTTTCTTTTTTATAAAGTCTTTTGTAATCAAACATCATATTAATTGGATTCATTACTTTTGCATCAAATTTAACAATATTGTTTTCAAGTACCGAGGATAAGTTTTTTTGTATTTTCAAACAGCTCGCTTTAAAGGCTCGATACCATACATGATGATAAAGATTATCGTGGGTCTTATATGCAAAAATAATAATTATTAAGATCATTGACAAGCCAAATGCTATCTCTTTTGCAGCTAACTCACTCCCAATAACAACAACACTTGAAATTGCAACTCTATAAAAATGTATAACTGAACCTTTATAGGCAGGCAAAAACTTAATTGTAAAAATTACAAACACAAAAAAACATATAACAGAAGAAACATAAAATACAAGTTTATGTTGCGATAGCGAGGTGAAAAATACGGCAAACATAATAGCTGCTATCCAATAATATAGGAGCGCCCGATACTTTTTTTTATAAGTTTTATAACTAATATTTTCAAATATTGCATAACCCCAAATCAATGCCATAAGTAAAGACATCAAGTAAGAGGGCATGAAGATGATGTAAGCAAAGGTAAATAATATACCTATATATAAACCTTTTCTAAAAAGAATTCTTTGAACGTAGAACGGATCTATCTCATCTAGGTAAGCATTAAACTTCGATATAAACATAAGCACTTGAGCCAACTCTTAGAGGATATTCAGGGTCAGGGTCAGTTATTCTGATTTGTACAGGCAATCTCTGCGGTAATAATAGCCATTGATTTTCATCCGTTACATTTTGAAGCTGGGTACGTTGGTCAGTTTTTTGACGATTAGCTGACCAATAACCAGAAATAATTACTCCATGATATATTTTTTCAAATAAATAAGTCCTTGGGAAAACCAAAACTTTATCACCTGGTTGAACCAGCCTTAAATCAGTTTCTCTAAAATTTGCTTGTATAATGATGTCGCCAGTTGTGACAAATGAAAATAGCGGTTCATTAAAATTGACAGGGTTACCTAGTGCTAAATAAAAATTTTGGATAATACCATCTTCTTGGGCATAAACGACTGTTTGATAAAGATAAAAGCGTGCTTTTTTAACATCTGCCTCTAACGCATTAATTTCGTGTTGAGTCGCAATAATTCTATGCTCATCTATTCTGATTTGTGAAAGGGTGGACAGATAATCAGCGGAGGCAGACATAGTGTCTTTACGAGAATTTTCAGCCACAATGCTAGAGACCACTTCAGCCTTTAAGCCAACTTGATACATTTTGTCATCAAGCGCAATTTTTTCGTATCTCTTCTTTTTACTTTGGCTTAAGTTAATATCTTTTTCTAATTGATACCCTAAGGCTTTAAGCTCTTCCTTAGCTTTTTTCAGTCTAGACTCCAATCGTTCTAAATCATATTTATAAGGCTCATCCAATACTTTAAATAAAGGCTCTCCTCTTTTAACTTGCTGACCATTTTTTACGTATATTTCTGTCACATATCCGTTTACTTCTGCTACAACAGGACGTACATTATTAACCACATAAGCATCATCTGTTATTGGAAACATAAAAGAAAATGCGTAAATTAAAAAACTAGCTAGTCCAATTACGACTATCGTATTAGTTAAAGTGATTTTTTTAAATGAAAATTTCATAGGCTACTCTTTACAATAATTGGTTGACCTACCATGTAGCCACCACCAAGATTTTGATATAATGATATCACTGATAATAACTGTTGGAGTTTATTTTGTGTTAACGTCATCCGTTGTTGAATCAATATAGATTTGGCCATCACGATGGGTAATTTAGATGCCAAACCACTTTCAAACAGCCCGATCTGAAGACCATAAAACGTATCTTCTTCTTGATATGCTTTTAATTGATTATAGTAGCTTTCGGAGTAGCTGTTATTAGCTGAAAGGGCTGTATCAACTTGTTCCAATACTTTCCGTATCATTTTTATATATTCATAATAAGCAGACTGGTACTGCCCTTCTCGTGTATTTATCTCGCCAAACACAGCGGGGTCGAAATTAATCGATGCAGTTACTTGCTCTAAATTAATGCCTTGAGTTGGCGCGCCCAATTGGCCAGCCCCATTGCTAGTATAGCCAAGGAAATCCATTAAATTAATCTGCGGCAGAAATGAACTACTGGCAATGCCAATCGCAGTGTTTGCCATCTTTAGATTTGTTTCAGCGTAAGCAACATCTGGTCTATCTGCTAATACATTTGCTGGAATGTTCACATAATCAATCAGCATTATTTTTAAATCAGAAAATTTTCTATTATGTAATATTTGTCCTGGGTTTTTATTGATTAAGAATTTCAGCGCGTTCGAACTAACCACTATATTGTGTTTAAATACCTTTTTTTGTGCACGAATTTCATGTAGCTGTACTTTTAAAGGAGATGTACTCAGCTTGTTACTAAGCCCAATAATTAACTGAGTACGAGTTAAGTTTAATAGCTTATTAATAGTACAATGGCACTTACTTAAGCTGCTTTTCTTTCATAATCATTCCTTTTCCCACTCATCCTAGGAAATGATTTTGGTCTCCGTTTTACTACCCTAGGAGCCTGTTGCGCATGAAGTGAATATTTGTCTG
>JBLIDR010000203.1:0-4894 GCA_047632655.1 Francisellaceae bacterium
TAAAGTCTTGAGGTGGAATTTCTAAATTTTTTTAAAGTATTGCTTTAGCGTTTAATGTTGGCAGTCTGTTATGGATGTTTATGTGGGGTTGGATATTGGTGGCACAAAGCTTATGGTAATGTCTGTTGATAAAAACGGTAATGAAATTATCAAAGTGAAATATCCTACTCCGGAAGGCTTTCAAGAGTAAGCGTCATTCATTGGCTTATATATGAAAATTAGTAATAGCTGAATGCCTGCTTTAAGCCATTTGAATTAATCAAATATAGACTTAAAAAACTAAATAATCTAAAATGTGACGGTTTCTTAGAGATTTATGAACATACGATTCATAAATTCACTAAAAGTGAAATAACATGATGGAACTATATAAATACTTATCTATTTTTGTATATAGCATTGTCTTTAGGGTATTATCATAGCAAGCATCACCTTAAATAAATTATGGAGATATAAATGAATAATGGAATTATTTCACACGTGTCTGTAGATGCGTTAAATGATAGTGTGGTTGAAAAGATAAAAAAGAGGATCGTCTCTGATGGCGACAAACCCTATGCGAAGGTGGATGAGATTTTATCTTATTTAGATCAACTATGTGAAGTAGATTTTGGTCGATATTTATTAATAAACTCAGGTGGTTGGAATGGATATTGGACAAATTATTTTTTAACTTACCCGATGAGATCAAATACAGATTTATGTTTTAAGCATAAGTCAGATGATGAAATGACTATTTTGGAAAAACACTTTCTCGCTAAAGCGCCACTTGTTTTAGCAACGCAGCAGCGTTTTCAAATTTTCTTGCAAGAGAACCAAAAAATTGTTAATAAAGGAGGGGTATTTGCTTCATTGCCAAGTGGGCTGTTAGGTGAATTGCTTTATTTAGATTATAGCGAAGTAAAAGATTTTGAAATTTATAGTGTCGATTTAGATCAAAAATCTCTTGATTTTGCTAAGCAAAATGCAGAATACTTAGGTTTGGATCAGCATGTTAAATTTAGGAATAAAGATGCTTGGAACCTAGGTTATACTGACAAATTTGATTTGATTTCTAGTAATGGTCTAAATATATATGAACCGGATGAAAATAAAGTTATAGATCTATATAGAAACTTTTATAAAGCCTTGAAGGATAATGGAACCTTAGTGATAAGTTACTTAGAGCCTCCCATTATGCTAAATAAAAACAGTGGTATGTTAATGGATAAAATGAACCTAGAAGACCTACGAGTTCAAATGATTGTGACTATAGATATTCTACAGTCAACATGGGCAAATTTTTGTACTAAAGATCAAATGTTATCAAGGCTTAAACACGCAGGTTTCTCAGATTTTGATATTCATTATGATCTGGCGCATGCTTTTCCGACAGTTGTTGCGACTAAAGTTTAAGCTTAGATTAGCACCATGCGTGCGATTAATTTATTTATGACTTCTGCGGAATAATTCTTTTATTGGGACGGTTTTATTTTTAATGAATGGCTTAGCGTTCAGAGTGATGTATAACATGACAATACCGGTTAGATATATTAAGCACATTCCTGTTCTTAAGCTGGTGTAGTCGCCAAGTAATCCTTCAAAAAATGGAATGATAGCCCCGCCAATAATTCCCATGCACATTATGCCGGCAAATGTGGCATGATGAGACTCTATGGAGTTCATGCCTAACGAAAAAATACTGCCATACATTATCGAAGTTAAAAATCCACAGGCAGGGAAAGCGAATAATGCAACTTCAGGTGTTGTGAATATGGCAATTGAAAAAACCATAAAAAGCGCAATTATAAATACTGCTAAGATTTTTTGTACATCAAATAATTTGAGTAAAAAAATTCCAAACACAGAGCCTAGAGCCTGTAATGCCCAAAAATAAGCAATAACTGTCGCGCCAGTTGTGCTAGGGTTATATGCTCCATATTCAAATAAATATTTGCTAATCCATACGGTAATACCTCTCTCCGTTCCAACATAAGAAAAAATTCCAAAGAAGAAAATTATAACAACAGGTTTTTTAAATAAAAAAATGACTGTTTTAAAACTGTCTAAATCCTCATCTTTTAATGTGGTTCGTGGGATTTTTATAAACAGAACCAAAATAATCATTAATGTAGATATTAGCCCAAATATCCAATACATTAATATCCAGCTCATATTTTCAGGTGCTAAATATGAAAGGAAGTCTAGAGTCGGATTATACTTGTTCTTTAAGGCCATATTTACAACAATATAAGAATAAACCATTGGGCTTAAAAATGAAGCTATACCAAAAAAAAATTGGGCTAGTACTGAGTAAAATGAAAAATTCTCTTCCCCTCCGGCTGGACGTAGTAATGGCCATAAGGCAACTTGCAGCATAGCCATTGCAGCACCCATCATAAATAAAGATAGCAGAAAAGGTAAATAACTTGGAAAGAGAGTAAAAATCATCGAACCCAAAACAGATAATCCAAAGGCGATGAGTACGACAGGTTTTTCACCGATTTTTTCAACTAAATAGCCAGTTGGGATTGAGATAGCATAAGCAATAAAAAAAGCAAAAGGAATTATACCGGCTTGGGACAATGTAAGGCGAAGGTCAATTATGGCAATTGGTAAAATAGTTCCTATAATGCCTGTTAAAAAAGATATAACAAAACTTGTTAGCATTATTAGTCCGATTATGACCTTATTTTTTTGCATTATTAACCTTTGTTTAATTTTTTTCATGCAAGCACAGAGTAATTTTATCTAATTTGATTCTAGCTTTGTAGTTTTATAGGTATTATCCGAGATAAAGCTCGCAATTTCGCCAATATTACATATATTAACTTGATATGAAAAACAGATATTCATAAAATTGTAATATTATGACAAGTAAGGCAAGCATGAAAATAACACTGGCGCAGTTGAATTATACGATTGGAGATTTCACAGGTAATGTCAATAAAATAAAAAATTGCATCAAAGAAAATACAGCCTCAGATTTAATTATATTTACAGAATTGGCTATTAGTGGTTATTACCCGTTTGATTTACTTGATTGCCATGATTTTCTTCAAAGTCATCAAATTGCTTTAGATGAAATAATTAATTATACCAAAGGTTTCAAGCCTAATATTTTGCTAGGCGCGATTACTGAAAATCCAAATAGTGCTGGGAAGAAAATATATAATAGTGCTATTCTAATCAGTAATGGAAAAATCAACTTTCAATATAATAAACACTTACTACCTGTGTACAATATCCACGATGAAGCTCGCCACTTTGAACCTGGTATATCATCCCCATTTTTTTCTCTTAACGGTAAAAAATATGCAGTTTTGATTTGTGAGGATATTTGGCATACAGAGCAAAGTTATAATCAAGATAATCCAATTGAGCAATACTTAAATGTTGATTTGTCTGGAGTATTTGTTTTAAATGCCTCTCCTTCAAATATTGGAAAATTAGCTAAAAGACAAGATGTGGTTTCTTATCTGGCACAAAAGATTAAAGCTCCTGTGGCGTATATAAATCAAGTTGGTGGTAATGAGGAAATTGTTTTTGATGGTGCAAGTTTTATTGCAGATGAAAAGGGTCATCTTATGTCTCAAGCAAAAATTTTTGAAGAAGATGACCTTACCCTAGAATTTCCAATTAAGAGTAAAGTGATATCTGAAATTAAACCACCATCCTATGGTCTATTTTTATTCGAGCAATTAAAATTAGGACTGAGAGATTATATTCATAAATGTGGTTTTAAATCTATTGTCGTCGGGTGTTCAGGAGGTATTGACAGCGCGCTTGTTCTGGCTGTAGCTAAATATGCCATTGGCGCAGAAAATATATATGCTATTACTATGCCCTCGGCATTCTCGTCAGAAGGTAGCGTGTTGGACTCAGTTGATTTATGTAGGAATTTAGGAATTAAGCTTTATACGCGGCCAATTAGTGATGATTTTGACTTAAGTTGCAGGCACTTTGAAAAATCTTTTGGTGAATCTCCATCTCAGTTGACCAAGGAAAATATCCAGGCACGCATAAGAGGGCGTGTGGTGATGGAATTTTCAAATAATTATAATGCCTTGACAATATCCACTGGTAATAAAAGCGAAATGTCTGTTGGTTATGCTACATTGTATGGCGACATGAATGGAGCAATTAATTTATTGGGTGATTTATACAAACAGGATGTTTATCTCTTATCAAGATATATCAATCAAAGTCATGGAGAGGTTATTCCTCTAAATATTATTGATAAAGAACCTTCTGCTGAATTATCAGAAGACCAAAAAGATTCAGATAGTTTGCCGCCATATGATTTATTAGATCCAGCGCTAAAATTATATATTGAAGGAGATATGTTAGCTGCTGATGAAATTAAATTACTTGAAGAAAAAGTTAATCTCTTACCACAAAAAGAGTTATCAAGGCTTTATCGGATGGTAGATTTTGCAGAATTTAAGCGTAAACAAGCTCCGCCAATCATTCGTGTGCAAAGACGTTCTTTTGGACTAGGCAGACAGTTACCAGTTGCGCAGAAATTTACGCATTATCGCAGTAGAAAATAACATTATATTTTATGTCTGAATTTTTTTACAACCAAATAAAAATAAATATAAACAAATAATTATAAGATAAAATACTCCGACTATAATGCTATAGCTAAACATGTTGATGCCTATTAGTGAGATTAACCAACCGTTAATTGCAGCCAGTCCATAGCCTAATACACCTATAATTGATATTGCTAAACCAATTAAAGTCTTTCTGCTTGATACTCCTATTGCAATGGCGCATCCGTTAATAATGACAGCGCTGCTCAGTAGTGTAACGATAGTAATATAAAATAAGATAATACTAAGGTTGTTGAATAAAGTTAATAAAAACATCGTAGCTAATACCATTAAATTCAAAGTAAATGCTAATGTCA
>JBLIDR010000204.1:0-4887 GCA_047632655.1 Francisellaceae bacterium
ACCAAAAACCCCTTTAAATTTAGTTTTTTTAAATCCTTTAAAATCAGTATGTTATCATATCATTTTTAGCCTGACCAATAACTATAATTTTTAAATCTTAATACACGATTTGCTAATTCAGTTACCTCGGGAGTATTACGGTAATTTTTGGTTAGGATTCTGGTAATGCTGTGTGTGTCCAGGTCATCACCTTCATAAAAATATGACTTTAATTTTGACCAAGAAAAAAAGTTAGGGTGTACTATTTGATTAGCATCGCCACATAGCAAAAATTGACCTTTTGTCTTTAACGCATTTAGAACCAATGATAGTTGGCTATTGGTAAAATCTTGTACTTCATCAATAACAATTGCATCATATTTCTTTTCAATAATACTTTGATATTCACTAGCTACAATATTACTGTCATGATAATTCTCTGTGGATAGAAAGTTTAAATATTTCTCAAAAAGATTATAAACCTCTGGTCTCTGCTCTTCTAAGTAAATAGATTGTTTAACTCCCAAACTTAAATAACTATCTTTATCCATGTAAGGTGTTGATGCATCAGATCCAGTGATAACTCCTCTAAGTTCCTCAAATAATTTCCGACCATCTTTGACCAAATTAGGCTTTTGTTGCTTAGAAAACCACTGCATAAAAACATTTGCATTTATTTCTTTGCCGCTAGGGATTTTGATTGTTTCTAGAAACTCTTCAAATGATAAGAAATCTAATTCTTGATCTTTATTTTCATAGTTGTGAGAGTAATAAATCTTATTGGTATGTCCAACTAAGTAACTAGACAGGCTTATGTATAGGCAACGCCCAGTCAGTATTTTCAATTTTTCTAGTGTCACTGATGTTTTACCGCTACCAGCAGAGCCAATAACAATCAATGGTAAGGGATATTGCATAACATCATTTTGCGCATCATCAAACACAACGAATTTATCAAGAAGATGAACAGCTCGATTTTCCTGTATAGATTTAAGAACATCTGTTCGTTCTTTATCTATTTGATCAATAATAAAGTTATCTTCTTTGATCTCTGCGCCGGCTAAAAATCTTGATTTAGCATAATCATGATTTTTAATTACTTCCAAAATTAGTAAATAAGGCTTGTCGTTATAATGAATGGGTAAAAAAAGCAGTCGGCTTGTATCATCTAATTTGGCTCTTAAATATGAAGTTGGTTTCATCTTCTTAACGTCAGCTGACTTAAAATCACCTTTGGATAATGATGCAACAACTTTTTGAAATTTTGATTTTAGACCAGAATAATCAAGGTCATTGTAATATAATATTGGGAACATTCTATTCACCTCTAAATTTGATAATACACGTTAAATCAGATTATGCTTTAGCGTGGCTCTATTTCCTTTTAAATGAAATATCGGGTAAGTTATCGCGTATATTTCTACTTTTAATATAATTATTTAAACCAATATGATTAGATAACCCTAAATGGTTAGCAGTTTTCCTCACTGATAGACCTAGCGCTAATAATTCTCTAATTTTTTCGACGTCAACATCAAATTTACTTTTTTGAATTGTACCTTTGGGCTTGCCAAGTTTAATGCCCTGAGCTTTTTTGCTAGCCAATGCCTCTTTGGTTCTTGAGCTAATTAAGTCTCTCTCTAGTTCGGCAAACAAGGAAAACATTGTAACCATGACTTTAGACGTTATATCATGTTCTATGATATCCAGTTTTTGTTTTATTGATATGAGACGAATGCTTCTAGACAGTAGTTTATTCACTAAATCAATGATTTCAGATGTACTTCGGCCTAACCTGCTAAGCTCGGTTGTAATTACCGTGTCATCAGACTCAAGCTGCTCCATTAATTCTTCTATTCTACGTAATTTAGTGGATTTTTTTGCTGATGATTCTATTTCAATAAAATGATCAATCGTAAATTTTGATTTGCGCGCATATTCATAAATTTCTAATCGTTGATTTTGTGTGTCTTGCTTGTTAGTAGATACACGAATATAAGCAATAATTTTAGGCATATGGCATCATGGTAAGTATTAATGTAAAAACGTGGGTCAAATTATACAAAATGATAGGTTGATTACAAACAAAATGTTGGTATAAACTTACCAATATATATCGCTCGTTATCGCTTATACATATTACAGCTAAAATTATTACCCAGATAGGCAAATGTCTTTATTTTTCCTATGTTAAAACTAAAGACATTATAGATATCTAAAAATCATGACTTTACATCTTACTTCAAACTTTGACATACCAGTTGATACTAAAAATGTTGCCATTGCTGCCTTCCCTAAAGGAAACAAATATATCAAGCTAAGAGATAATATGGGTAGTATTTTTGATGACGAAGATTTCCAAGACCTTTACCCTAAAAGAGGTCAGCCAGCATTAGCACCATGGCGACTTGCTTTAGTAACAATACTTCAACAAGGTGAATGTTTATCTGATCGGCATGCTGCTGATGCTGTTCGTTCTAGAATTGATTGGAAATACTTGTTGGGTTTGGAGTTAAGTGACCCTGGGTTTGATCACTCAGTGTTGAGTGAATTCAGAGATAGATTAATATCACAGAGTGCTGAAGAAAGAGTATTGGATAAAATATTAAAGCATTGTATCGAACTGAATATTTTAAAATCTGGTGGCAAGCAACGCACTGATTCAACCCATGTTTTAACTAGTGTTAGGAATATGAACCGCTGGGAATTGATCGGTGAAGTTCTTCGCGCAGCCTTAAATGAATTAGCCACCATTGCACCAGCGTGGCTACAAGGTATTGCTAAAGATGATTGGTATAAACGCTACTCTAATCGTATTGAGAACTTCAGATTACCTAGAACAACAGAAAAGAAACAAGAATTTGCTGATCATGTAGGTCAGGATAGTCATTATCTATTGGATAAAATACAAGAATTGGATGCGCCTGTTACACTGAGATATCTTGATAAAATTAATTCCCTTAAGCTTGCTATGAATAGGCATTTTAAAATAGATGAGGAAACGCAAGAAATTATCTTCAAAACAAATAAACAAGTTCACCAATCAGAAGCGAAAATTGAGTCTCCATATGACACTGAGGCACGTTTTAGAACAAAAAGAGATAGCAATTGGACAGGATATGCCGTCCATTTAACAGAAACATGTGATGATACTGAGGTAAATTTAATCACTGATGTGCATACCACACCAGCTGATGCGCATGATTCTTCTGTTACAGGGTTAATTCAATCAAGACTTGCTGCTAAAAACATTGCCCCAAAAGATCACTTGGTCGATACTGGATATATGAGCGTTGAGCATCTAGTCAGGGCGAAGAACGATTTAAATATTAACATGATTGGCAAATTAAAGGCTGGGGTTCAATGGCAAAAAGATGTGGACGGCGCTTATTTTCCCACGGATTTTCAAATACTATGGGATCAGAAAAAAATTATTTGCCCTGAGGGAGATGAGTCTCTAAGCTGGAAAGAAATACCTACAGATGGCAAAGCCAAAAGAATCCAGGCTATTTTTAGTAGGAAAAGTTGCACTAAATGTCCAACCAGAAACCGTTGTACAAAGTCAGAATATAGCTCAAAGAAGATTTCAGTATTTGAAAAGGAATACTATGACGCACAGGTTTCTGCGCGTGAGGAGATGAAAACAGATAGCTTTAAAAAAAAATATGGCAAGCGTGCTGGAATTGAAGGTACAATTTCACAAGGAGTTAGAAATTGTAGTTTAAGACAGTCAAAATATATTGGACTTGCCAAAACTCACTTACAAGAGATGCTTAACGCTGCGGCAATAAACTTATTTAGAATATCTGACTGGCTGATGGGCAAGCCTAGAGAAAAAACAAGAATTTCAGCATTTTATGAGCTTAGGCCCAAGGCTGCATAATGAACATTTTGAATTCGCCAACAGTATCCGATCGTTACTTAGGAGCGGATAATTCCTATTTAGCTATCTAGACACTATATCAAGCCAAGCCTTTGTTTGCGTTCCTGTTTAGTGTTCCTTTTTTAAAATGCTTTGATATGCTATTATTCCTATGAGCTTACGAGAAAATGGGAATGCAAGAACACATGCAAGTTCAGCGCATGGAGAAGGCAGAAAACTTTATAATTTAAAACCTAGGCACGCTAAATTGGCAATACATTCAGCTCATACTTTGGCATTGTTTGTGTTGGAAACTTGGGATAAAAAATATATAGAAGTTTGCACTGATGTTCACTGCCGTATAGGCAGCTTAGAAACGATTCTGTTACATCACCCTCGGGAATTGAACGTTCACTGCCGTATAGGCAGCTTAGAAAAAGTCGGATAAGGGATGCGTGATTATATATGCTCATAAAAACTTCATCTTAATTTGTCACAAATAAAATAATGTGATACTTTCAGGTTATATACCTTTATAATATTTCTTTATGAGACGTAGAAAGAGTTACAATTCACAAGCAGCAGAGCATATAAGAGCTTTCAATGAGTTTTCTCGAAAATTAGGCCCTGTTGTAAAAGATATTCAAGTCGCTTTTTTTGATCTCCCACCCAGTGAACTCGACGATCTACTTAGCAGATATGGTCAAGTACACGGATTTAAACCTGAGCAATATGCCAGAGAAACTTTTCAG
The DNA here is from genome assembly GCA_047632655.1 of Francisellaceae bacterium. Classification (GTDB taxonomy): domain Bacteria; phylum Pseudomonadota; class Gammaproteobacteria; order Francisellales; family Francisellaceae; genus CAJXRW01. The sequence continues at coordinate 4,594 of JBLIDR010000204.1, forward strand.
CTGTGGAAATCAGGCTCTAGAAAAATGTCAGGGCAGACAATAGAGAGACTATTAAATCTAGTCCCTAAGTACCTCTCTTATGATGAAAGGTATGAAATTACGAAGCGATTGTGTGGATATCATTCAAAAAAAGAGTCTGTCCATATTCGAATTAATAAAGAGGATGTGAATGAAGGGATTGCAAAGATTGATGAAGCTCTGAAACTCTTTGAAATTTCTGATATATTGAAAGCTTTACCTGAACATGTGACTGAATCTGCAACTTGGTTAAATGATGATGATGTTATAGCAACT
>JBLIDR010000205.1:0-4885 GCA_047632655.1 Francisellaceae bacterium
CGGCACTGAACATCATGAATTTTTAGTACATCAGAATGTGGCTGATTCAATTGAACATATCGTTAGTTTCTTTGATGAGCCCTTTGCGGATCCATCACTTATTCCTACGTTTTTTGTCTCAGAACTTGCTCGAAAAGAAGTAACCGTAGCCATTGCCGGTGATGGTGGTGATGAAGTGTTTGCAGGCTATGAAAAATATTCGACCGATTATGTTGAGAACCAACTTAGAAATAAATTTCCAAAATGGATACGTAAGTCGTTATTTCCTATTTTCGGCAGAGCCATGGGCTCAATAAACTTGCCTGTATTCCAGCGCGCAAAAAGCTTATTAACGAGTTTGAGCGTTAGCCCTGAAATGGGTTTCTACATTACTAATAGTTTTATTACCGATGATGACTGGCAAAAACTAGCAACAGACGAAGTTAAAATGGAACTCAGTGATTATCATCCATCATCCTTTACCCTTGAAAAATACCGTGAAGCAGATGGCACTGACCACTTGAGCAAAATACTTTATACCGACATGAAGACATACCTGACCGGCGGGATATTAGTTAAAGTGGATAGAATGAGCATGGCTAACTCACTTGAGGTGAGGGCTCCCATTTTAGACAAAGAAGTGATTGAGTTCGCGGCAACGTTGCCGGCGGAACTGAAGTTTAGAAACAAAGAAAAGAAATATATTTTGAAGGAAGCATTTAAGCCGTTCTTGGCTGATGATATTTTATATCGGAAAAAAATGGGATTTTCAGTTCCTCTAGCACAGTGGTTTAGAGTTGAAATAAAGGATATTGCTCAACGTTATCTGATTGATGACGTTAAAGGCTTAAGCACTATTTTTAATATTGAGCAGATTCACCGTTTATGGACTGAACACCAAAAAGCGCGTAATGATCATAGCGCTTTGCTTTGGTCAATGTTGATGTATGAAATGTGGTGGCAAAGGTACATGAAATAAGATGAGTAACAAAAAGATCTTGCATGTCACATATGATATGCGCATTGGTGGCACAGAAATGGTTATAAAGAACATCATTCAAGGTGCTGATACACAAAAATATGAAATGTCTATTTTTTGTATTGAGCAGCCGATTGGTCCATGGGGGCTGGAACTTGAAGAAAATGGAACTACTATTCATAGTAAAAATAGAAACGAGGGTTTTGATTTTTCACTCATCTGGAGTATCCGTGAAGTGCTAATAAGAGAAAAAATTAATGTTATTCATTGCCACCAATATACCCCTTGGGTCTACGGCGTGATTGCTGCAATTGGTTTAAATACCAAAGTTATATTTACTGAGCATGGACGTTTTTACCCTGATTCTAGCAGTTGGAAGCGAAGAATCGTTAATCCTATTTTGTCGGTATTTACTGATTCTATTACTGCAATATCAAAAGCAACCAAACAAGCATTGGTTGACTATGAGTTTTTGTCAGCTAGTAAAATTGAAGTTATTTATAATGGTATTAAAGCACTTGAGCCAGTTACTGATTGCGAAATTAAAACATTAAAGCAAGAATTATCAATATCAGCCGAGTATGTCGTGCTAGGCACTGTTGCTAGATTAGATCCAATTAAGAACCATGCGATGATGTTAGAGGCTTTTAGTCTGGTTGTTCAATGTAAACCAAATACTAAGCTTATTATTGTCGGAGATGGTGAATTAATGACGGCACTCAAAGCGCAATGTAATAAACTAGCTATTTCTGAAAATGTCATTTTTACGGGTTACATCACCAACCCGAGTCGATATATACAAATGTTCGATGTTTTCTTGCTTTCTTCATTCAGTGAGGGGACGTCAATGACACTATTGGAGGCGATGTCTGCGGGTAAACCTTGTGTTGTTACAGATGCTGGTGGTAATGGTGAGATAATATTAAATAATATAAATGGCCTGGTTACACCTAATAATGATATTGAAGCTTTCAAATCAGCAATTATGATGTGTCAAGTTGACGCAATCGAATTTGAACGATTTGGCGAATCGGGTCTTTTAATTTTTAACTCTCGTTTTTCCAGTTCAAATATGAGTCAGAATTATGCAAATATATATTCCTAATATAATGGATAAATTTATGATAAATATTCGTATAGTTAAGTTAAATCAGTTATGAAGCAGTTTATTTTGAAATGAGCAATTTAAAGAAAGGAGTTTTCGGCAGTATATTGCTTGTCTTTGATTCATTCGTCAATAAAGCGATCGGTCTAGTTAGTACTCTTATTTTAGCTAGAGTACTAATTCCTGAAGATTTCGGCATTGTAGCAATTGCTGTCTTGACTATGGGATTTTTTGAGATAATCGGCAACACGGGTTCTGTTCAATATTTGCTGCGAGCCGAAAAAATAAACGATGAAGATGTTAATACATCTTTCACAATAAATATCATAATAAGGTTCGTATTGGCCTTTGCTATATATTTAGCTTCATTTTATGTGGCCGATTTTTATCAAGATATTAGACTAAAGGGCTTACTCCTTGCGCTGTCATTTATGTTTTTCATTCAGGCATGGCAGAATCCCAGTATTATTTACCTGAAAAGAGAACAAAAATTTGCAAGTATAGTAAAAGTAAATATTGTAGGTAAGTTAGTTGCTGTTATCGCTGCTGTTTTTGTGGCGGTATACTTTAAGAGTTATTGGGCCCTTGTTGTTGGCCAAGCGACGGGTGTTGTTGCAAACTTGTTTGGTTATTATCTTATTCAACCATATATACCTAAATTTGAACTAGGCAACGCTAAAAAACAATGGGCATTTTCTGGTTGGATGATACCTCAGTCGATCTTAGGATTCTTCCGAACACAATTGGATACACTTATTGTTTCCTCGATATTCGGGAAAAGCGAACTTGGTTCATATCATACTATGAAATACATTGGCTTTATTCCAACTTCGCACTTTATAATTCCGATGACGGAAACGTTTTTAGTTGAGATGCGTAAAGCGGCTGGAGAAGTTAACAAATTTAGTAAAGTTGCCAGCGCTTCTCTCTTGTTAACACTGCTTATAGCAATGCCAATATCAGCTTTTTTAATTAGTTTTCATGAGAATATTACAAACCTTTTATTGGGTGCAAATTGGGTGAAATATTCAGAACTACTTGCTGCTTTTGGTACTTTGATTCCAGCATCTGCAATTCACAGACATTGTTGCCGAGTTTTGATAATTTACAATAAGCCGAAACACATATTGTTTTATGAGATTGTTACGTTTTTAATCATCTATTCTGTGTTATTTATTATTGGAATTAATGATCTATATTTTTTCACATACGTGCGCGTGGGCTTAGAACAAGTCTTGTCCGCTTTTTTTTTAGTATATATTTCGTGTAAATATAGCAATATTATAACTACCGGTAAGTTGTTTTTGGGTATAGTAATAATATTACTTTCGTGCTGTGTCGCTATTTCAGCAACACAGTTTGTCCCAGTTGTTTCTAACTACGAATTAATTAATCTAAGTGTATTTTTCTTTTGCTTTACCATGGTGTTTTTTGTATGTTTTATGCTGTTCTTTTTTACGATTCTTCAAAATTTTTCTGAATGGAATTACATATCATCATTAATGAATCGACTGTTAACAACTTTTCTTCATTGGGTTAGAGATAATTAATTTACTTATTTTAGAATTACTTTACTCACTTAAATATTGCAGATACTCTTTAACATGGTCAGAAAGTAGATAAGATCATGTCTAAAAATTAAGAAGCTAATACGAAATGAAAAATATTTTTAAAAAAAAACTTATAGATGTATTTAGCGAGTGCATGATGCATCATGAAACAAGACGAATAGTGAAGGGTTTTATTAGAAGTGGAAATACAAAACTTCCTAGATTAAATAATATTCCTAATCCTTATAGGACCCACTTTAAGCCCAAGGAAAAGTCATCAAGATTGAGATCTGATACAGTTTTTATAACTGGTCGTTTTAGATCTGGTTCTACAGCATTGTGGAATTTGTTTAGACAGGTTGATAAGTGTACATCTTACTACGAGCCTTTCAATGAAAGACAATGGTTCTCTGCTGTGACAAGAGGTTCTGACGTTGATCGGACTCATTTGGGAGTGGACGACTATTGGAACGAATATAATGGATTGGAGGACCTGTCAAATTACTATAGCGAGGATTGGACCCGTTTCGATTTATGCATGGACGGTAACGCTTACAATCCCCAAATGTTACGCTATATTGAGGAAATAATAAAGGCGACAAAAAATTCCCCTGTTTTACAGTTTAATAGAATTGACTTTCGTTTGGAATGGATTAAAGCTCATTTCCCGAATGCGAAAATCATTCATTTATATCGCCACCCAAGAGATCAATGGTTATCATTTTTAACTGATAAAAAGTTAATGAATTGTGATGAATTACTTCATTCTTACATCGATTCCTTTTATTTAAATTCTTGGTGCCTCGACTTAAGCGTGTTATTCCCTTTTTTAGATATCAAAGAAACTCCTCACCCATATCGCCGGTTTTATTATTTATGGAAGTTATCTTTGATTTTTGGGATGAAGTATTCAGACTGCTCTTTAGATTATGAATCCTTAGCTGAAAATCCAGATGTTGGAATAGCAAAGATTTTCGATGTGCTTGATTGGGATTTAAACCCATCAGAATACTCCCATGTGTTTAAACGACCAATACTAAATAAATGGAAAAGCTATGCTTCAGATGAATGGTTTATGGATCATGAGTTACACTGTGAAGGAATATTAACTGATTACTTTGGCATATAAACTAAGGATGAAAGAGTGTCATGTATCTAAACCAAATCGATGTAAACTTGGGTTGCATATTATCTATTATTTATTTGAGTGTATAAAGTAGATGCGTGATATCTTAGTTTTAGCAGTCGCTCTCATTTTTTTGATTAGCGCTT
>JBLIDR010000206.1:0-4875 GCA_047632655.1 Francisellaceae bacterium
AGAGTTTTATTAGACGGTTTATCATTTAAAAAAATAATATTATCACAAGTAGTAAAGTGGCAAGCAGCATAGAATTTGGTGCTTGTAGGAATATCAATTCCTTTTTCTGCTAATTTCAATCGTATTTCTTTTTTATTTAATAGTTGAACTGCAATGGTGGCATTAGGTATACCAGAGTTTCCTCCACAAGCCCCACAATCCAAACCTGCGGCATATGGATTGTTATCACTTATTGATTGGTGACCACATATAATGACTTCTCGTGCAAATTTTTTTGTTAAGCCAATTGTTGTTAAAAATCCTAAAGCTGAAGTTGCACCTGACTCATCATCAATTTGTGAGATATCATATGTTTTATGTAGATACCTAACTTTTTCGTTATGAATAAAGGTTTTTTTAAATAACTTATATAATTTGTAAATACCAAACATTTCAAACAATGCAAATGGAGCACTTAGATGATTTTTACTATCATCTACTGCCTCATCCAGTAAATTAGAAACTGTTTTTTCTAAGGAAGCATTTCTTCTGTTTACTTCGACCACATCTGCTGGATCTAATATCGCAGGCGATTGATAACAGCTGTTATTACCATTTTTAAATTTAAATGCAAAACCAAAAAAACCAGCAAATCCGTATGTCTGGTGGTTGGAAATAGACTCAATGTGCCGCCTAATACCTTCAGAGCGCGTATCAATACAAAAAATCCATTCAGTCTCTGGTGTACTCTGGTGAGAATTTATTAAGGTAGACGTATCTTTAAGTTTGTCTAAAAGTTGGTCATGTAAATTATATTCATATGCACTTTGCCAAATACTTAATACTGGTATTTCGTCATCAGTTATCAACGTATTTTCCTTATAGCTACTTGGTGTCGTATTAAATACTAACCATTCATAACTGACCCACATTAGTAAGATAGACTCAAGATTAGTGGATGTATTAAGCCAAGGGTTGTCAGGTCTTGACCTTATCCACTTGATCAAGCTACTCCAACCATACTGTTGAAAGAATACCTCTTTAAAATAACAATCTAAATGCGATTCTGGCACACCTATTTCTTTCAGCATTATTTCAATTAATTCAATGGTATTATTCGACTTATTAAAGTGTTGCTCGAGCTCCTTGTGTTCGTTGACAACATAGCCTTTCCAAAAAGCATGGAGACTTTGATTATTATTAATTAATGATTTAGTTTGTGAAAGTTTTCCAAAGTATTGTAATAACCAATGGTTACATTGTTCTTGAATCCAGGTAAGTGGATGATGGTAATTAAATTCGTCAATTTGTTGGGCATATAGTATAGCTTGAGACTCTGTAGTTTCAGTATCTTTAAATAACGCTGTGTTAATATCCTGATCACTTATAGTCTTGTGAATTCCTTGGAATTTTAAGGCGGCCTCAAGATTATTGTTATTTATTTTCCCAGAATCATATTTTTCAAGATAAAATTGATGGGACATCGTTGCTGAGCGGCCATTAATTTGATTGATTACGCTTGCAAATGAGTCATCGGTCATATCCCAAAGCGGATTAACAGTTATAAAGCTATGAAGCGGCCAATATATTGAAACTATTTTTGATGCTTGATTGATTGCATTTTGTATTAAATTTTGCATAATAGTTACCTTAAATTTTGCTAAATATAGACAATATTAAACTTGGAAATATACCGCTAAAAATATTTAGTGAGATAACAATCCAGCAGACTAAATGAGTAACATAGCTTGGTTGTGGGCTTTGATGATAAACTTTATTTCTATTGAAAACATATAACTGTAAGCAATGCAAGATTGCTATGCTTAACAAGATAATACCTACCGCGTAGATAAACCCTAATATTGGGTTCATAGCGATCAAGCCACTTAATATATATATCTCGGTTACAAATGTAGCAGTTCCTGGCACACCTAACATTAAAATTAACAACACCCCTACATAAAACTTATGCCAGCTTAGTTTATTTTGATTTGCTTTTAGTGATTTACGGTTAGATCCCATATTTGCCAGCAAAAACATAATTCCTATAAGTGGTAGGATATTCACTAAGTGATAGAAGGCCACTTTTTGAATGGCGATGCTATCTGTAAATAAGGCTAGGCCAACAAATGCGAATTCAAATATCCCTAACCAATAGAATATTACGGCAAGTTTATTCGCTCTATTAGCCGACACTGATGTAACAATCAGTATTAATAAAAATATGCTAATTACCACTACGTTTATTATTTTAGACTGATCTTGTCCTGTTGAAGAAAACACCAAACCTGCTACAAATGTAAGCGTACTCACAATTAAGACTGAGTGTTTGTAACTAAAACTGTTATTTGAGGCTGGACGTTTTGTAAAATGGTCTCCCAGTTTACGAACAATCTGTAATACTGAGCCTCGATATAATTCTTCAATATAAAACTTACGAATAAATAATTGCTCAATAAGTTTATTCTTGCTTGCTGGTGATTTAATCGAAGGAATAAACCAGCTGGAAAGTTGAATACAAATAGCTATAAAAACTACACTGACTTGAAATACTTTAAAATAACTGTTTTCACCTTCAAGATTTGGAATCAAGTAATTCAAATACGAGATGATAATACTATAAATTATAAGTGTTATGAAAACAGATCCTAATGCAATTATATTGTTTTTCAATGGGCTATTTGAGCTTAAAACTTTATAATTTAATTGTAGTAAAGTGATGAAAATAAATCCCCAAATAACAACAGGGAAATGAGCATTTAGTCTAGCTATAGTTATATCGGCAATGCAAAGAAAGATTGCTGAGACTATGATAGCAGTGATAGGTTTATGTGACTCTTGGGATGTTAATTTTTTTATTTTTAGTGTATCACCCGCATTCAAGAATAAACTTGCTTTGAAAAAGCCATGTGCAATTAAATGATAAATAGCAGATAAAAAAGCGCCTGCACCACATTGAAGGATCATGTATCCCATTTGTGACATGGTTGAATAGGCCAGTTTTTTCTTGGTGTCATATTGAAAGAACGAAAATAAACTCCCAAGCGCAGCAGTGATAAGACCAATTATGAAAACAAACAGCAACAAGCTGATGTTTTCGAGATACATTGGTGCTAATCTTGCAAGTAAATAGCCTCCTGCATTAATCACACCCGCATGCATTAATGCTGAAACAGGCGTTGGTGCTTCCATCGTGTCAGGTAACCAAACATGGAATGGAAACTGAGCAGATTTAGTCATTATCGCAATAAAGACTAGAAAACCGATTAATTCATTATTATTTTGATAGAGGATGGTGCTAAAGCTTGAAGTACCATAAAGTTGATAACAAAGAACAACGGCAGTTAAAAACGAAAGATCACCAATACGGTTGATGATAAAGTTCTTTTTAGCTGATCGGTTAGCCAATGCGTCATAGTGATAATGATTTAGGGTTACGTATAATGATAGTCCAATAAACTGCCAACCAATAAATGCAGTTAATAAGTTATTTGATAAAACAAGAATGCTGACACTTAAGGTGATTAAGCCGAGTTGACCTAAAAATCTGGGTCGAGTCAAATCACTCTCTAAATATCTAACTGCATATTGGCAAATAATTAAACTAATTAATGTAACAACAGAAAGCATCAACGCTGCTAGAGTATCTAATTTAAAAGATATACCAAGTTGGAGTTCTGCATATTCTAGTACGTTTAAATTAAAAGTATTACCTGAAAATAAGGGTGTTAGTAATGCTAAAATTGAGATTAGACAGGCTAATGATAAGGTTAATTTGCTCAAATTAAAATACAGCTTTGGGTCTTTTTTTGCTAAAAAACTAAATAAGCTCGACAGCGCAATAAAAGATAATAATAAAATACTCATGATTTTATACCTGATTTCGGGTAAAAGAAAACTTCTGTTGATGATTGAAAATACTTGGAACACGATCACAAATAATCCATGGCTCAACTGATACATGCTTTATCTGATGACTGTGAAGATAACTTTCAATCTGAAAAATAGCTTCACACAATATTTGGTTTGCTATATCTAAGTTCAGCCATAGATCAGACTCAAGCAAAAGTTTAATTTTTAATATTGTAATGCTAGAAGTTTTATCCAAATAAAAATTCAGTTTCTCGAAAAGGCTTGGGAAGATTTTGGTGTCTGGTCTAGGCAGCAGAGTTGAGATAATAAATGATGATCTATCTAAATGTTTATCAATAATTTCATCTAGATTAATAATTCTTGAGTCTGCAATAATAATACTATTACTCATAAAATAACCTTTTATTCTTTTAATATGATTATAAATGGATAAATACATTTGTAAAATTCCAATATTTTATGTAAAACATAACTAAAAAATGATGATTATCTATGAGAGTATCTGTTCACCAGTTAATTGTATTTAAAAAAGTGATCGAAGCTTCTGGTATAACCGCGGCAGCAAAACAGCTATATATGACGCAACCAGCGGTCTCAAATATTCTAAAAAATCTTGAAGAATATTATGATTGTAAGCTCACAGAAGTGATTGGTAAAAAAATATACCCTACATCTTCTGGTGAAAAACTATATGAAGCTGCTAAACAGGTTGAAGAAATTCTTATAAATACTGAGACAGATATTAAAAATATCAATGGTCAAATTACAGGTAAGCTGAAAGTATCTGCTGTTTCGACTGCCAAGTATTTTATCCCAAAATTACTTGGTGCATTTAAAAAAAGTCATTGCCAAAACTTTGATATTGAATTTAAAGTTTGTAATCGTAAAGAAATTATTAAACGTTTAAATGAGAACCTAGATGACTTTGTCATTATGAGTCAACCACCGCAAAGCTCTGGTTTAGTTATTCAAAATTTTTTTGAAGATCAGCTTGTTATCGCTGTTTCTTCAACGAGTGAATTG
>JBLIDR010000207.1:0-4872 GCA_047632655.1 Francisellaceae bacterium
ATACGAAAGCGGATATTAACATCAATAGATTTTTGAGCTATTTTTAGTATTCATTAGACGTTGATCCGCCTTCATCTTGACAGTCAACAATGCCACCATAGCGGTCGTAGACACATTATATTAAAGCGTCAACTCTTCCAAAAATTGAACATGAATAATTAGCAAAACTCTATGTCTTTCTTTGGCCTAATGATCTTGCCACAATATATAAAACTGATATTTGAACATGTTAACATGCATTAACAAATGTTAACGTGTACTGTTTCTACTATTAAAAGCTATAAGACAAGCTAATTGTGCCGTTAACCGGTGCACCGTAATAGCCAATGTTATATAAACTGTTAATATACTTTTCATCAGTAATATTGTTTATATTAGCTTGAACATTTAACTGCTCTGTTATATTCCAACGAGCAAATGCGTTCACTAAAATATAAGAGTCTTGCTTAACTGCGTAAGTTTTATTTTCTATTTTAGACTGCCATTTACCACCTAAGCCGAATGTTAACTCTGCCATTTGTGGAAAGGTGTAATCTAGTGAGAAATTAATGACATTCTTTGGTATCCATTCATTAGTATCTTCACCTTCCCCGTCTTCTATAGCTATACCCGTATAACCAAACACTGCATTTAAATTATCTGAAAGGCGTCCAACCACTTCAAATTCATAACCTTTAGATTTTATACTAGTCCCTTTATAATAATAATTTCCATCCGCATTAATGCCTGCAAATGTTGCAAAGTTATCTTGTTCTGCTGAAAATACTGCAAACGTTGCTAAAAGATTATCATCAAGCCATTGTGTTTTAACGCCAGCTTCGTAATTTATTCCTTTGGTTGGATCTAAGAAGTAGCCTTCATAATCATACTGTTCTTGTGGTTGATAAATATCTGAATAACTTGCGTAAAGGTTTATGTCTTCAGTAATGCCATAAGTAGCTCCAATGTACGGGCTAATTTCACTTTCGTTATTATCAATATCAACTCCACTATTAACACCCTGACGAGAAAAGTCGATTACGTTAATACCTGCTACAACAAAAAATTTCTCAGATATATTTAATTTGGTTGATCCAAAAAAACGATTGATAGTCATATCGATATTAGCATACTCCGTTTTATCACCCCATTCAGGCTCTGGAATTGCATCCATTGCATATGGAAATGCTGGTGTTGGTACAAAACCTGACAAAGGTGAATGAGTATATGAAATAGCAGTGCTTTTAGAGGTACTAGCACCAAAGTTAATTTCATGACTATTGCCAAATAATGAATATTCACCAAATACACTAATATCAAATAAATCGGCGTCAAAGTCATCTTCATAACGACCTGGCCAGCCGTTCAAACCTAAGCCAGAATCTTTATCTATTGCACCGTAAACATAAAACAATGTGGCAGGGTCATTAGACATACGTTTGTTATATGTTGCTTTAACTTCCCAATCATTATCAAAGATATAGGCATACTCAACAAAAGCACTTGTGTTTTCTGTATCCCAACTGGTCCATTCTTGTGCTGTACTGGCACTTGTATCCCATTCAGCCTGAGTACCGTCTGTATAATTAAAAACTAAACCGCCCCACATATTGCCGTCGGTATTAGCATCTTGATATGAAAAACCAGCTGCTAAAGTTGAGTTATCCGTCAACTGACCATCAACAACACCATAAAGGTAGGTTCTATCATTAGATAAGCCATCAAGGTAAGATTCTTTATCTTCTACAACGGCAACAACACGAGCTGCCCAGCTACCACTCTCGGTTAATAAAACAGAATAATCAGCTTCAATTCGTTTAAAACTGTCTGAGCCAATTGATATACCAACTTCACCTTCATTTTCATTAGTAGGTCTTTTACGTACATAATTAATTGTTCCGGCTGCATTACCCACGCCTGTTAATAGGCCATTAGCACCGCGAATAACTTCTATTTCTTCGTAGCCATATGAGTCCATTGCACCCGTAACAATACCCCAACCATTTGGCATTCCTACGCCATCAATTTGAGTGTTTTTAATGTCAAAGCCACGAGAAGTAAAGTTTGTACGGTTAGTTTCCCATTCTTCAACACTTAAACCTGTAGAAAGTTTGAGTGCATCATTAAGGTTATTTGCTGCAAAGTTTTTAATTTTTTCTGATGAAATAACACTTATGGATTGTGGTGTTTCATTTATCTCCATATTCAAACCAGTAGCCCCTTTACTTACACGATCTGAACGGACGCCGACTATAGTTATTTGTTCTACTTGTTCATCGTTTTCTTTAATTTTTTGTTCCGCAAGATTATCTTGTGCATTAGCTTGGAAAGCTATTGCTAGCAATAAAGAAGATAGTGCAAAAGTATGTTTAAGTGTCATGTTTACCCTTGATTAATATTGTCATGTAATTAAATTTTGACATATTGTATATTCAGATAACACCAAAAACAAATAGAAATCATTATCATTTACATAAGTTAACGAAAATGATTCTTATTACGATACTTGTTGAAGTATTAAAGTTTACGATTTAATATGCGCGTTAAATAATTCTCTTAAGCTCAATAACTAGGTCATTAAAACATGGCAAAATTCACTAATAGGTTTTGGTTTCAACTACATGGGTGGTTTTCTTTACCTGTTTGGATAATTTTTTGCTTTGTTTGCCTTACAGGCACAATTTCAGTTATCAGTCATGAGTTGACGTGGCTTACCAATTCATCAGCACGAGCTGAAAACCCTGAGAACCTTCCAGCAAAATCAATGCCTGATTTAATAGCTATTGTCGAACAAGCATACCCAACGGCAAAAGTTACCACCGCCATGAGCTTTGAGTCTTACTTAGTTAATGCCGTTGTTTTTACTGATAGTGATAAACCTTTTGCTATTGCTTACGTAAATCAATACACCGGCGAAATTCAAGAAATTAATCAAGGCGTTACTTTTATTAGTTTTATGCGTTCTTTGCATGCTTGGTTATTATTTCCTTGGCAGAATAGTTACAGTGTTGGATATTACCTAGTTTGCGCTATGGCGATTGTCATGCTTGGCGCATTAATTACAGGATTGATTGTTTACAAAGGTTTTTTACGGGCATTTATTCAGCCAAAATTGAGAATAACTCAAGGTAAAAAAACATTCTTAGGGGATTTACACCGCTTGGCTGGCGTATGGTCACTTTGGTTTATGTTATTAATGAGTGTTACAGGGTTATGGTATTTGGTTCAAGCCGTATTGTGGCAAAATGACGTAGAAATTGATCCGCATGCTCCCATTATATCTGAAACAATATTACCTAAAGCCAATGGATCTATTCCGATAAAACCTTATGATCTAAATGACGCTTTAGTTATTGCACAAAAACAGTTTCCTGATTTTCAAGCAACTTATATTACGCCCCCTGAACATTATCGCGATACATATAAACTCTATGGTGAAGGAGACTTTATATTTTATGACGAATATTCTTATGGCGTTATGGTCAACCCATGGTCAGGTAATATTGAAAGTGTAAGAACACCCGACGATATGACTGCCTTACAAACTCTTTCACACATTGCTCACCCTCTGCATTATGGGACTATTGGTGGAATTTGGACAAAAATCATTTGGTTTATTTTTGGTATATTTTTAACGGGTATGTCGATTACTGGTTTTTTAATGTGGGGAGAGAGAACGTTTAAAGCAGGAAGAAAACAGAGTATTTCATTAGAAGAATCTACCGCGACGAATCAATATACTGAGACTTCTAAGTTTTCAATTAGCCAACAGGAGATCAAGTAATGGCACGCGCTAACAACAATTTTTGGAATCGCTATAAATTTAAGATAAATGGCTTAGTACTAATCTTATCTTGCTATTTTCTTTATCAATCCTTATTCCCTAAGTTTCCTGACTCGCTAGAGACTAAAAAAATTGGGGCATTCGAAGTATCTGCTATGCCTTTCAATCTTGGCCCTCCTTATTTACACGATGGTGTTTATACCAAGGATTTTTTCCTAACGTTTAGTAAAGGCCAAATTAAGGATATTCGACAAGCTTACTTAAACCTTGGAAAAAGACCATTACCACTTTCAGAATTACAAAAAGGCAGTGAAGGAATTTTGCATGGGAGTCAGCATGGACAAGAAGTTCATGCAATTGCTCCAAAATTATTAGAACCAGAGCACAAAATATGGCTAACAATTGAAGACTGGCAGGGAAAACAGGTGGTTACAAGTTGGAATTTATCAAAAGAGTTATTATAAGTGTAATGTAAAAAAATTATATTTCTGATTAGTTCATATAATAGATAGCCTATAAGTAAATCTTATCAATTCACTGTTTTAAACCTTTAACTGGTCTTCCTCCGTTACATTTCAACCCAAATCATTAGGTCTATATCTAACGGAAATTGATATAGAAAGTAAATTGTGAATGTCCGCAATGACACTGGGGACTAGTTATCAAATTGAATTATGCCTTAAATAAAGCCCCTTTTGAATCTAAAGTTGTCGTTATTAACTGGAAGTTAATGTCAGCTTATGGCTAGGATCTGAAGTAATGATTTAGTCTCTCGTAACTTCCGCAATGCTCACAACAATGTCATTAACTTAAGGATTTAACACATACGTTTATAATTCATTGGGTACTTATTTGTCTTGTTTCTCCAGTCTTGTCTAAAAACTTCCGGTCAGGTCGAATAACACTTAAATTCTTTGATATTTTACTTATTATCAGTTCATATAACTCAAGCTCAGCTATTCTCATAATGAACCTGACAACATTATCCTTTAGCTGATTTATCGCAAAGATGAAATTGATTTTATATTCATAAAGTCTATTGTTTTTAGGTTTCTTTATTTTTATTTTTGCATCATGGATCGCAGATGCTGCAAGGTTTTTAGTTAATA
>JBLIDR010000208.1:0-4857 GCA_047632655.1 Francisellaceae bacterium
GATGACGGTAATCCAGAAACAAAAGACTTTCCATTAAGAGGAGATATTCCAGTTGAAGCTTGTCTCAATAGGGTTGTTAAGGCATTCACTACTTCGGTCGCTAACCCTGCCACTAATATTGCTCAATTGAGAGGGCTTATATGGCAATTGGATCAACAGGGTAACCTGTTAGATACCACAGTATTGGGTATACTTTTTGAGCCTGAAATAGACGACGTTGTAAATTATAGTAGTCAAGCACTAGACATCAACGATAACGGTATTGCAGTGGGAGTTTCTAACGGACAATACACTGAAAATTCTGTCACTGTTACCCGAAGCTTTGCTGTAATATTTGACGGGGATGAAGTTATCAATCTCACTCCAGACCCCGATAGTAATGTAGCTCGCACTTCAAGTTCTATCAGTTCTGCTACAGGTATTAATAACAATAATCTAGTGGTGGGTCACAAGGTTAAATCTGTCAATGGCACGAACAGAACAAAGTTTTTTGTTTATGATATGAACTTGGACGAGTTAACTTTTCCAAATGACTTTTTCTTAGGTTCTTCAAGCATTGCAACCGATATTAATAACAATGGTTTAGTAGTAGGTTATGGAGAAGTCGACGCTTCACTATCTGGGCGTCGAAGTGAGGGCTTTTTGTATAATCATGAGAACGGAGAATTTTATGGTGTTCGTGACCTAATCAGATGTGATTCACCTTATACAATAGTTCAAGCCAACAGTATTAATGATAAAGATGAAATAGTCGCAACTGCTTTGTATAAAGGCCCATCAAGAGACTCAAAGGGAGAAATAATACTCGATTCAACAGGTAATGAAACTATTGTCGATTTAGTTATTGCTGTCAAACTTGAGCCAATTTTAGTCGGTGACGTTGAAGATTGTGATGCGCCTGCTGATGAAATAAATAGAGATAGGCAAGGAGCTGCTTTAACCTATATGTTATTTTTTGGATGTGTGATTATAGGTTGGAGACGTTTTAAATTTTAGTTCTAATCTGATTTAAGTTTTTTTTACTAACCCGCCTTTAGGCGGGTTTTTTGTGTTTGTTGTAAATATTATTCTTTTATTACAAATAGACATAAAACAACTAGTGTATATAAAAATTTAGTTTATAGAAAAAATCACAAAAAATTCAGATAGTTAAACAATGTCAAATAATATAAGTATTCATTGCTATTGAACCAAATTCCAATATCAACTATTTGTAATCTGTGCAAATTTAGTTTTAAAAGATGCTCAACAACATACATCGGTGATTTATCATTCAAAAGAGGAAACTCAATGAAGAGACAAAAGAGAGATAAGCTTTCAAGGGCGCATTCTAAAGGTTACCAAGCAGGCATTACAGGACGTTCAAAAGAGAATTGTCCATTTCAGACATCAGGTGCACGTTATGAATGGTTAGGAGGTTGGAGAGAGGCCATCGGAGACAGATGCATAGGATTAATAAGTCGATAAAAAATAAGCCCCCACAGGGGCTTTTAACTATTTATAATTGAAATCAAAAACTGCTGGTGTCTTGGAACAAACCTACCTTTAAATCTTTAGCTTCATAAATTATCCTACCATCAACTTCAACTGTTCCATCACCTAAGCCCATAAACAATTTGCGTTTGATCACGCGTTTTAAATCAATACGATAAGTTACCTTTTTTGCTGTAGGCAATACTTGGCCTTTAAATTTAACTTCACCCACACCCAGCGCTCTACCTTTGCCAGGTCCACCAGACCAACCTAAGAAAAACCCAACTAATTGCCACATAGCGTCTAAACCTAGACAACCAGGCATAACAGGGTCTCCTGGAAAATGACATGCGAAGAACCAAAGATCGGGTGTGATATCAAGCTCTGCCACTATATAACCCTTACCATAAACACCTCCGGTTTCATAAACCTCTACAATTCGATCCATCATCAACATATTTGGAGCTGGAAGTTGACTATTTCCCGGCCCGAATAACTCACCCGTACTGCAAGATAAAAGTTCTTCTTTTGTGAAACTATTTTGTTGATCTGTCATTCTATATACTGCCTAAATAAACTGAGGTGGGTAATTTAGCGAACAGTTGTGCGCTAAACAACTCTGAACAGTGATATATTTTACCTTTTGACTAATTTAAACCTCAATAAATGATTATTAGAACAATATGAGCATACTTAAACGCAGTGCTAACGCTGAAAAACAAAAACGTTTCCGAGATAAACAAAAAGACAAGGGTAAAAAACAAGTAAGGGGATATGTTACTCCCCAAGCTATGGATTGTTACAAAGAGTTATCTGACAAAACCAAATGGACCGACAGTGAATTGTTGTCCAATGCGTTACGCATAACCTATGCAGCCTATAAGTGTGGCCAAATTAAGCTTTTAAATGAGTGGCTTAAGGATCACGATAAATAATATGAGAAATTCTTTAAATGATAGTATCAGCAGAATTTATGAGATTGATTTACTCAGAGGTTTAGCAATTGTATTAATGGTTATTTTCCACTTTGGTTATGACTTAACAATTTTTGGTTGGGCGGATTTTAATACCAGTAAAAATATCGAGTGGAGAATATTCAGGACAATTATAGTGAGCAGCTTTTTGTTGGCTGTGGGGATGAGTAGTTATTTGGCATATCATAAATCAATCAACAAAAGGAAACTGGCTAATGCTGTAGCTAAACTTTTCGCCGTTTCCCTGTTTATTACCATTGGTAGCCTTTTTATGCACCCCAGTACTTGGGTATACTTTGGTATCATACATTTTATTACCGTTGCTTTGCCAATATCAGTATTATTTGTTCGCATTCCTTACATTGCCTTAGTGATTGGTACAGCATGTATAGTGGGGTATTGGCTGGATATTTTAAATTTATTCCCTATTTGGAAGTGGAGTGTGTTGCATTTAGGTATACCAACACGAACAGTAGACTTAGTAAGCTTTTTTCCTTGGATTGGAGTAGTGTTGATTGGTGTGTTTGTGATGCATAACGGACTTTTTCAGATTAAAATAAAATCCACCCCTATTTTTAATAAACTGGTTTTTTTAGGTCAACATTCGTTGATTATTTATTTGATACATCAGCCAATTTTATATGGTTTATTTGGTCTGACAAATATGGTGTTAGCACGTTAAGCATTCACTTTATAATAAAGTGGATGAATTGGCGAAAACCGATTTATCCACTGAACTGACGACTCTTTTCCGGTTGACGACTCTTTTCCGGTTGACGACTCTTTTCCGGTTGATGACTCTTTTCCGGTTGATGACTCTTTAATGAAGCTTCAACTTAGCTCCTACTATATAGCTCAATTTTCTGCTCATTAACACTAAGAAACCTTTACGCCAGCCATGCACAGCAAATTGGTGCGTGTTGTATAAAGAAATATAAACCAGCCTTGCCAAGCGTCCTTCGATAAACATGCTGCTATTACTTAAGCTGCCCATCAGACTGCCGACCGTGCTGTATTTACTTAAATGTACAAGAGAGCCATAGTCTGTATAGCGGTAACTTATCAGTGGTTTTGACTTCATTATATTAATCAGATTGGTTGCTGCAACACTGGCCATCTGATGTGCAGACTGTGCGCGTGGAGGTACCCATAAACCGTCATATTGCTTAAACCCACAACAATCACCAATTACAAATATTTCATCGCAAACAGTACTCTGTAAATTTGTATTGACTAAAATTTGCTGGGATCTATTGGTTTCAAACAAATTTAAGCTTTGAATGAAGTCGGTGGCTTTAACACCTGCAGCCCAAACTAACAAGTTAGCTTCAATCAATACTTCTTGGTTGGTAACAAACCCTTCTTTTTGAGCCTTGATTATTCGAGTACCTTCCAAAACTTTAATTCCGAGTTCTGTTAATGCACCTTTTGCTGAGTTTGCAATTTTTCAGGCAAAGCCGGTAATATACGTTCTCCAGCTTCAATAATGAAAATTTCTAGGCGTTTTGATGACATGTCGGGCATTCCGTATGAACGCGCTAAATTAGCAACATGATGTAATTGGGCTGCTAATTCTGTCCCAGTAGCACCTGCTCCAACGATAGCCACTTTTAAAGTATTACATAAATCAGATTGTTGGTTAATTCTGAGTAATTAATTTAACAATGCTTTGTGAAAACGTTCGGCTTGAGTTAATGAATCGAGAAAATAGGCATTTTCAATCACACCTGGTGTGCCAAAATCGTTACTCACACTTCCGATAGCTAACACCAGATAATTGCGTTGATTTGTTCGTTGGTGGCTAATGCTTCCACTATAGGCAAACTTTTCATGCTAATTGCTGTGGTAATTCCAGCTGCTGAAAGCGCATCTAACTGTAAGTGACTAATGGCGTTTTTACCGTCAAAACTCATAATGACTTCATGCAAGGTGCTTCGCAAAGCATGCTGCATAGTATTGACCAAATTGGGATCGAGAGTCTTGGCTCCCAATATAGACGAGCAGCTTAACGCCAAGAGGCTAAGACCCAGTTTTAAACTTTGTTCTTTGATTAATTTTATTATGTATTCCTATTGGTGTGACCTAAATATAACCGGTATTAGATTAGTCATTAGTCCCTAAACAAAAAATAGGGGTTTACACCCGTCAAATAGATTATTGACCATAGGTTTCACAGTGTTGAAGGAATGCCACAGGCTAATTTAATTATGATTTATTAAATTTTTTGAATTTAACAGGAGTAAATAAAGGGGAAGTGTACTAACGATATTAATTATGTGTTTTTCTGCCATTGATACTTTTTTTGCTAAACCTAAATGCCACAAAATTGGAATTTAGGTTTTACCTATCAGTTATATCTGTTGTGAGAACTTAATTTTTTAAAAAAATTATAATAGCAGTAGCTTCTTAA
>JBLIDR010000209.1:0-4855 GCA_047632655.1 Francisellaceae bacterium
CATCAAAATTTCTGTATTCTTTAAGTCTTTTTTATTTAAAAAATCAGCCGCTTCAAATATTTCTCTTTCAGTTGGTAAAAAAACTAAAATATCACCAGAGCCTTCTTTCATTAACTCATCAACGGCATAAAATATTTTTTCTGGCGGTGTAATATTTTCATCATATTCTTCATAACATTCATAACGCTGTTCAACTGGATAGGTTCTTCCAGACACTTCAATGATCGGTGCTTGATTAAAATGCTGAGAAAAACGCTTGTGATCTATTGTTGCTGAAGTAATAATAATTTTTAAATCAGGGCGCTTAGGTAATAATTGTTTCAAATAACCCAATAAAAAGTCAATATTTAGGCTACGCTCGTGCGCCTCATCTATAATAATTGTATCGTACTTAGACAAGTATTTATCATGATGAATTTCAGCCAGTAAAATACCATCCGTCATAAGTTTAATGAAGGTTTGTTCATTAGTATGATCTGAAAAACGAATTTTAAATCCAACTTTTTCACCAACCGAAGTATGAAGCTCTTCAGCCAAACGATTAGCAACAGAACGAGCTGCAAGTCTACGAGGTTGAGTATGACCAATTAAGCCACGTGTTCCACACCCCATACCTAAACATATTTTTGGTAATTGTGTCGATTTACCTGACCCAGTTTCACCCGCAATTATAATTACTTGATGTTGATTAATAGCTACTTTAATTTCATCTATTAGAGCTGTTATCGGTAAGTCAGGGTAAATAATTTCAGGTATATTATTTATTTTTAACTCAACTTTTTTGAGAGATAAATCGATTAAATCCTGAATTTTTTTGAGTTCTAACTCTTGTTTATTTTTTTGCTTGGCTAACTGTCTTACTCTAACCAAGCCAGTAATAATTTTACCTCGATCCTGGCAAGTAATGAGATCTATTTGATTTTGAATTTTTTGTATATCTAAAAGCATCTAAGTTAATTTTATTGTCAAGTAATATATGTATTGTATAAATATTTCAATAATTAATCATCTGTATCGACAATTCTTATTTTATCATCCAAGGTAATAAAACATAATTAACAATGAAAATAAAAAATACAATACCAGAAAAAATCATAAATTCAGGAATATAACCAGTATTACTTGTAATAAGATAACATGTGAACCAAACCCCAGCAATAATTTATGATATTTCGACAGAACAACCTATAGAACCTGCCATACCCCCATAAAGAGATTTAGGAGCGAGTTTACTGGCCATATAAAAGCCATTTATACTGAAAAATCTCACCTAAGGTAAAGAATAATTAGTGATAATTATTACTGAAGGCAAAATATTTCTTAGCCAATAATACTCTTTAAAATTATATTTTATTTATTTCTTTTAAACAATAAGTATAGATTTCTTCCATTTTATTTAAACGTGACCCTTTAATTAAAATTAACGTTCCACTATTACCTTCTTGGGATGGGTGATACAAAAAATAATTTAAACTTTCCATTAATTTTGATTTATCAGTATAACAATTTATTTTTTTTCCTGAACCTTCTTCTATATAGGAAATAAGTCTCGTGTCTCCATATAAAAAGATATGATCTATGTTTGATTCTTTAATATATTCACCAACAGCTCTATGATATTTTTCTGCACCAACACCCATCTCGCCCATATTACTTAAAACTAAAACTTTAGTTCCGATAAATTGATCTAAACTATCTATAGCTGAAATAACTGAAGGGAAACTTGCATTATAACTATCATCGACGATTGATAATTCATTAGTCAATTTATGCAAATAAGATCTGCCTCTCTCAGGCCGAACAAGAGTTAATCCTTGCTTAATTTTATCGAATGATATTCCACAAGAAATAGCTGTCGCTATGGCGCAAAGAGCATTATCAACTTGATGTAAACCAAATAAATTTAAATTAAATGACAATATTTGATCATTATTTATTAATACATTAAAATTTACCCCATTTAAAGTAGGCTTAGGTTCATCGTATAATTTGATATCTGCGTTAATATTATTTTTAGAGTAATAAATTTTTTGGCATGATAATTGTTGCGAAAATATTTTAATTTTGCTGTCGTCTAAGTTAATAATTGCTTTACCACTACTAGGTAAGTCTCTAAACAATTCACCTTTTTCTTGCATAATTCCATCAATAGATTTGAGACCCTCAGTGTGGCAAGCACCAATATTAGTGATTAAGCTTATATTAGGATGAACTAGATTAACAAGATAATTAATTTCACCAGGGTTATTCGTTCCCATTTCTACAATCAAAAAATCATGCATATCATCGAGTTGAAATAGGGTTAAAGGAACGCCTAATGAATTATTAAAATTCCCTTGAGTATAAGCCACGTTTCCAACTTGCTTAAATATACTGGCTAACATTTCTTTTACTGTAGTTTTACCACAACTACCAGTTAAACCAATAACGATAATATCAAATTGGCTTTTCCATATTACAGCAAGTTGCCCTAAAGCAATTTCTGTATCAGCAACAATTATCTGTGGAACATCTAGTATTAACTCACGGTTAACTAGTACCGCACTAGCGCCATTTTTTATTGCGTTTGAAATAAAATCATGCCCATCACGTTCTGCAGAAATTGCAACAAATAAATCACCATCTTTGATCTTTCTGGAATCAAAATGAATGCCTTTAAAAGGTAAATCTATACCTATATATTTAGCTTTAACTCTGTCAGCTAATTCTTTTAATGAATACATCTAATTATTGTCTCCATAAATTTTCTATTATTTCTTTTTCATTAAAATAAATTTTTTCATTATTTTTATCTAAATAGTGCTCGTGCCCTTTACCAGCTATAAAGATAACATCCTCTTTTTTGGCATTATCTAAAACAAATTTTATGGCATTAAGTCTTGACTCAATAATTTTATATTTTTTATTTTTTACAAACCCTACTTCGATATCATTAATAATATTATAAAAATTTTCAGTACGATTGTTATCTTCCGTTAAGATTACTTCGTCAGAATATTGTTCAGCAATCGTAGCCATTTTTGACCGCTTGCTTTTATCTCGGTCACCTCCACAACCAAATACGCACCACAATTTCTTAGAATAATGTTTTTTTAAAGTAATTAAAGCATTTTTTAATGCATCGGGTGTATGGGCATAGTCAATAATTATTGATGGTTCATTGGTATAATTTAACTTTTGCATTCTGCCAATGATTGGACTTAAATTTTCAATCTTTTTAATTAAATCATTAAATGGAATACCTAATGCATATACCGATAATAAACTCGCTGCTAAATTATATAAATTAAATTCTCCCATTAATGGTGTTTTTATTAAATAAGTTTCTTTTTTAAAATTTACTGTAATCTCATAACCATTATCCGTGATATGATTAATTTCAAAATACAAATCTGCTTGAGGATATTTCAAGCTATAAGTTATTAAATTAGCATTATTATTTACTATATTCTCGTTTATTAGACGTTTTCCATAGATATCATCTATATTGATTACAATATACTTTAGACTATCAAATTTAAATAATGAGGATTTTGCTTTAAAATAACTTTCCATGTTTTCATGATAATCTAAATGATCATGGCTTAAATTTGTCCATATCGCTATATCAATATCAATGCCATCTAAACGTTTTTGATATAAACCATGTGATGATGCTTCTAAAACAATGGTATTTACTTTTAAAATATTAAATTCTGCAATATTACGTTGTATACTAACTATATCTGGAGTGGTTAATAAAGATTCAGATAGATTAGGCCAACAACCATTTCCGATTGTTCCTAAGATGCCAGTTTTTTCTCCGCAATTAAAAAGAAGCTGTGCACACAAATGACTAACACTTGTTTTACCATTAGTACCTGTCACAGCTATAACATTTAATTTTTTTGATGGCTTTTCATAAAACCAAGAAGATATTTTAGATAATTTATTCCTAATGTTCTTAATGTGAATAATTGGAAAATCTGTACTCGGTATAACTTCGGAAAAGTCATCATCACTATCAATTAAAATTAATATAGCCCCATTTTTAATGGCTGATAAGATATATTTATTCCTATTAATATTTGGGGTTTTATAGGAAATAAAACACCAATTTAGACCCTTAAAGCGACTATCAATAGAAATGTCTTTAATATATGTAGATCGATAAACTTCATTGGCTAATGTATAAGATAAAAATGAAAGTATTTCAATTATGGATTTCATATTAAGTGATAGTATGAAGCTTTATTTAATCATGGCATAAAAAAATATACATGTTACAGTGTATTACATATTTTATTAGCTAAATTTATTTACTGCCAACAAACAGATTTAGTATCTTCTCCTCTAATTGATAGCGCAGCTCTTTGATTCATAGCATTCAATGACATAATAGCGCAAGAACTATCATTTTTTGATATTCCTTTTACCAAGAAATTTGAATTTGTCAGATTTAATATTATATATTTATTTTCCTTATCATCATATGAGAAAAACCTAGTTCTTTTAAATTAGCTTTTTCAAATGATTTATTGAGGCCTTTATAACTTTCTAATGACAAAGCAATTAATTTAAGATTATGTTTTACTAATTCTCTATTTTGACGTGTTATGTAAGAATTATAATTAGGGATAGCTATCGAGATAATTACACCCAAAATAATAAGTGTAATCATTAGCTCTAGTAAACTAAAGCCATTGTTTTTTATAATATTTGTCATTAATAGAATACATTAGAAAATAATTAAAGACTTGAGACAGATGAAATACCTTTCATTAATTCAAGGACTTTAAGCCTTGCTTCAGATTCGATTAATATTTTTTGAGCTTCAAGTAAATCCAAAGGATCTTTACTATGGTCTTTTAGCATC
>JBLIDR010000210.1:0-4804 GCA_047632655.1 Francisellaceae bacterium
TTTCGATATTGCACACCTGCTTAAGTCCACGATGATATTGCTCAATTGTCCAATGATCATCGTGCCATTTTGCAAAATCTTCAAATTTAAATTTCTTGATACTATTGTTTTATAGTTTTATCATAAGAGTGTGCGTATTTACTAATACTTTTTTAGAGTTATAGGTCGGAAGTGGTGTCATGTTGCAAACTCAACATACAGTTAATCAGTTCATAACCTGCTATAGTTTAGATCATTCATAATATCCCATGATTAAAACTCTCACCTGTTGAGAATAAAAACATATTTATAGTTGGAATTGTTTTATGTCTTTTTTAATAAAAGTATAGTTCGCAGAATATCACTTCTACGAAGTATGGTTGTCATAACCGCCCTACTTTAGTATAGTAATCATATATCTAACTCGCACCCCTAAACTGCGTAGAACTGAAAAACTAGTATTTGATGAGCAATATAATAGATTTTAACAAACGAAAAGATGGATTGCTGTATGCAGAATATTTCATTTCTAAGTATAAAGTTTTTCTTGTAAGCGTTGGAGAACCAACATCAATGATGCATATATGTTATGTTAGACGATTATGTCATTTTCTAACCTTCTAAAAAATTCACGGCTATCATCACGAATAGCTTTCTGTTTTTCTTCGCCCATGCGTTCAAATATTTTGTACATCATGCCAATGCGATGATTTCCGGCCAGCTTTTCACGATTTCGATCCAGAAAATTCCAATAGAGATAATTAAATGGACATGCGTCAGGACCATTCTTTTTGGTTACTTTGTAGCTACAATTTTTACAGTAATCAGACATTTTGTTGATGTAGCTACCGCCAGCGGCATATGGCTTGCTGGCCAAATAGCCTCCATCAGCAAACAAAATCATGCCGGATACATTGGGAAGCTCTACCCATTCATACGCATCAGCATAAACAATCAAAAACCATTCATTAACATCTTTCGGGTCAATGCCAGTAAGTAAAGCAAAGTTTCCCAGAACCATCAAGCGCTGAATATGGTGAGCATAGGCATTTTGTTTTGTCTCAAGCACACATTGGCGCAGGCAATTCATTTTAGTGTTCGCTGTCCAATAAAAATCTGGTAATTTACGATTCGCTTCAAAGAAGTTTTGATCTGCATATTCCGGCATTTTTAGCCAATAAATACCGTTCACATATTCACGCCAGCCTATAATCTGACGAATAAAGCCTTCCACAGCATTGAGTGGTGCTTTACCAGTATGGTATGCTTTTTCTGCGGCCTGAACACATTCCAGTGGAAGCAGTAAACCACAATTTAAATAAAAGCTGATATGTGAATGATACATCCACGGCTCATCTTGAATCATCGCATCTTGGTAATCCCCGAAATGGGTAAATCTTTGCTCAATAAATTGATCTAAAACTTGCAAGGCATCCTCACGCGTCACAGCAAAATAAAACGGCTCGATATCACCAAAGTGATTGTCAAAATGCTCAGAAACTAATGATATTACCTCTTGTGTTATATCATCAACCTTGCCGGTATATGGCAGCGGTATCGTAAGTCCGTCTTTGGGTGGTTTGCGGTTATCAGCGTCATAATTCCATTGACCGCCTATAGGTCCGTTATCTTCCATCAAAATATTATATTTCTTTCGCATCTCACGGTAAAAATATTCCATACGGATCTGTTTTTTATCCGAGGCCCAAGAGGAAAACTCATCGAGGGAACATAAAAAGCGGTCATCGTCTCTGATTTCAACAGGGATATTAAATTTATCTTCTAAGCTACGTATATCAGCAAGCACGCGATATTCACCTGGATGAGTGACAATGATACGATCCAAAGCATGTTTTTTTACAATCCGCTTGACTTCGCCTTTGAATGACTCGGCATTATCAGGGTTATTCAATTTTGTATATTCTACCTTGTAGCCTTTCTTATTAAGTTTTTTAGTAAAATGGCGCATCGCAGAAAAGAGAAAGGCGATTTTCTTTTTATGGTGTTTCACATAGGTCGCCTCATCCCAGACTTCGCACATCAAGATTATATCTGTGTCTGAATTATAGCCTTGAAGGCTAGAGATTGATTCTGAAAGTTGGTCACCTAAAATAAGTATCAATGTCTTCATAGCGGATGCTCCCCTTGAGCTGCGTTACTGGTCTTTCTTTTCTCAACAGTTCTTGGCAGTCCAGGCCTGCGGCTACCATGTTTGCTGACAATCTTTTGAGCAGCTTCTTTATGGGCGGTATTATTTTTTCTAAGTCCATAAAAGCACATTGAGATATCATACTTTGCAATTATTGGCATATTAGATGGTTATACTTTCCTTGCTTAATCCTAAAATAGGTTGACTTACTAATTTCATTATCTTTCAAAATAGATGATATGGTTTTGTTTGCTTTTGAATCATTCAATGTCTTAAGTACTATATTAGAATCAATCTTTTTAGGTCTTCCAAACTTTTTACCATTCTTAATAGCTTTATCTATACCCTCCTTTTGTCTTTCTTTTCTAATATCATTTTCAAATTCAGCAAATGAAGATAACATATGAAACATTAGTTTACCTTGAGAAGTAGTCGTATCTATATTTTGGTCCAAAACTATAAGATTAATATCTTCTTTTCCTAGCTTTTCAATTATTTGACCAAGATGTAATGCACTTCGAGCCATTCTATCTAATCTAGTGATAACTAATGTATCTTTTTTTCTAACATATCTTAAACAAGATATAAGCTCAGGTCTATTTTGATCAATACCACTTAGCTTTTCTGAAAATATTTCTACACATCCATATTGTTTAAGTTTTTCTATTTGAATATCTAATGATTGACTAACACTAGATACCCTTGCATAGCCAACTAGTGACACTTATATACCTCATCATGATTGCCAATATTTATTAAAGTGATTGATTCTTCTGACATTTTTATGGTTATAACTAATCGAAATGAGTAATTTATTCGGCAAGCGTAAAATTCAGATAGATCACCTTTTAGTCGGTGAGTCTTTAAACTTTCATCAAAAGGATTTGATTCAAGCTTGGATAATGTAGAAATATAGTCATTAAACAACGTCTTATGTGATTTAAGGAACTTTTTCTCAACTCTAGTAAAATAATGGGTCTTAAATAATTTCATTACTTAGAGCCTCTCTATAAGCCTCTAAATTACCTATTGCTTCAACATTCCCTAATTCAAGGTCTTTTATAGATTCCATCATTCCAATTTTAAAGTCATCTTCTATTACTTCAACTTTGATATTTTTATTTAATCCATGTATTAGCTCAACTAGATTTACAGCTAGCTCATCATTTAATTGTATTTTTAAAGTAGTCATAGTTCCAAAACCTCTTAAGCCTTTTTATAATTCAATTATATACCATATTTTGGAACTGTCAAATGAGTGGTGTCAAAATGTATACTTTAGGGAACATTCCCTAAAAAGACTATTGGGACTCAAAATAGTGTTACCGATTTTAAAGGCTTTCAGATAGGTTTACTATATAAACATTCCCGAAAAGGGACAATTTCGGGAACGTTTTATATGTATAAGATTCAACAAGTGTAAATAAATTTATAAAAGTTATAGAATTTAATAAATTTAATGATTATAATAAATTTATTAACAATGAATAAATTTATTAAATTATGATAATAACAGTAACAAATTTCAAGGGTGGGAGTGGTAAATCTTTAAGTAGCTATTTTATTGCATTTTCAGAGCAAATAAATGCCGATATATATTCCAATGACCCAAATGGTATATATCAAAATATATTTCAAAAATATAAATATGTTGAAGACTTGAATTCTATTAATTTAGATAAAGTCAGTAATTCTAATAATATACTGTTTGATTTAGGCGGATTTGCGGATAATGTAGGGAATCTTTTAGAAAAATCAGATGTTATTGTAGTACCAACATTATCTGATGTGAATAGCATAAAAGTTTGTTTAGACAGTGTTTCAGAATTTCTTTCATATAATAAAAATATAATAGTGATAGAAACAATGTATAAAACAGGCTCCATGCTAGAAGAAGCCATTGCAGATAATTTTCCTGATGAAGAAATACCTGTTTTAAAGTTAAGATATGCAAAGATATTTGATAACGCAATTAGAGCAGGTAAAACAGTAGATGAATATGTTAAGAATGATAAACTTAAACAAATTACTTATAAGAATTCTCTTAATGACATGAAAGATATTATAGAAGTAGTCAATATAATAGGGAGTCTATAATGTCTAGCTCTGATATAACAAATAAAAATAACGATGTTTTGCAGAAACTTAAATTAAAAGCTCATAATAAAAATTTAGTAAGCAAAAAAGAAAAAATAGATACTACTAAACAAAAGAAAGATAAAAAGTTAAAGACTAAACAATTTACTGTATATGTAACTGAAGATGAATATCTTGAAATTGAAAAAAATGCTAGGAATGAATATCTAAGTATAAGCCAATATATATATAAAGAATGTAAAATGAAAACTATTTATTAAATTTAATAAATTTGTTAATAACTATAAAAGTTTATAACTTTTATAAATTTATAGGTAAGTTTAAAAAATATCGTAAAAAATAGTAGAAAGTGACAGGGGAAAATTATGAATTTAACAATTAAAACTTGGAGAAATAAATATGGGACTTATGAGTGAGTTAAGGAAAGACAAAAATTTCAAAATTGGTATGGATGTTCTCTCAGAAGATAAGACGCTAGAAGTTACGCATTGATGAATGGATGATTTTTTGTTATTTAGCTGTCAAACTATAAATATACACACTTTCTCTTCAAATTATAATGATTAGAGCTATTACAAG
>JBLIDR010000211.1:0-4789 GCA_047632655.1 Francisellaceae bacterium
CATCCAAAAATCGAACTAGTAGTTCTCGAACATTGGGTCAGAAACAACTTAGTAAAAGAATACCCAGAACTAACTACCAATGTTGTCGTTTGGCCACACCCAATTGATCAAGTTATTCAATCCAAGAAAACCTTTGATATAAAAAACGTCAAAATTGGTATCGCTGGCATACTATCACCAAGTAAAAATATAGAATCAGTCATAGAGTTAGAAAAAATTATCAGCGAAGATAATAAAATAAAAGACAATATGTCGGTTGAGTACTGCATGTACATGCCTAAAGAGCATGAGGAAAAGCTACCTAAGGAGTTACCCATTAAACTGCAAGATGACTGGCTCAAAAACGAACAAATTGAAGATTTTTATAAAAACATAGATTTTGTTATATGGTTTCATGGTGTTGATAAATATTATCAATTTTCTGCGAGCGGAATACTTTTAGACGCTATAAAGTTTGGAAAACCATTGATCGCCTTAAGTTGTGAAGCACTTACTAGCGTCGAAAAAGAATTTGGCCAAGTATCATTAAACGCTGAAACCCCCAAAAAGGTAGCGCAGTTATTAACCACACTGACTAAAACGAGTTATGCACAACTTAAGGCCAACTTACACACCGCTCAAAAAGCCAGATCAAATCCATGAGTTTTGCCAATCGACTACATGTTTCCGTTATTTTTCAAGGTAAAACAAAGTGACATCATTAAAAAAAGGATTAATAGGCAGTGTACTATTGGTTTCTCAATCATTTATAGCTAAATCAGTTGGCCTTATAAGCACATTGGTGTTAGCGAGAGTGCTTGTTCCTGAGGATTTTGGACTAGTAGCTATGGCCACTATTTTCATGGGTATGGTACAAATATTCGGGAAAACAGGCGGTGGCGAATATATTATTAGAGCAAGAAATGTTGACGACAACATGCTTGATACCAACTGGACTATTAACTTATTACTAAAATGTTGTATTGTAACCGCCACTCTTATTTCGGCGCCTTTCGTCGCCGATTATTTCGGCGACGAACGAGTTGCTCATATTCTATATGTATCATGTCTCATAACCGTTATCACGAGTCTAGGTAACCCTGGCATTAATTTACTTAGAAGAGAGCAAAATTACAAACCAATAATAGTGATGAACCTGATTGGTAAATGTATAGCGGTCATAATCGCGGTTACCATAGCATTAGTGTACGAATCATTTTGGGCACTCGTACTTGGGCAAGCGGTGGCTAATGTTTTAAAAACAGCTGGTTCCTACTTTATTAGCCCTTATAGACCATGGTTTTGCTTAAAAAACATCAAAGATCAGCTGAGTTTTTCCTCGTGGATAATGGGCCAATCGTTGTTAGGCTACGCTCGAACGCAGATGGATTCTTTTTTGGTGGCTTCAAATTTTAGCCAAAGCCAACTTGGCCAATACAACGTAATGAAATATTTAGCTTTTCTACCTAACATATTAGTGCTAAGCCCTGCTACTGGGCCATTACTCAGACAGTTGTCGGCCATCAACGATACAGGTAAATATTTTAACAAACGCTTAAATGTAGCAACTATTATTGGTTTGGGGTTAGCATTATACATTAGCGCAATCTTATACATGAACTCATCACTATTTGTAGAACTTTTGTTGGGTAAGCAATGGCTAGAATACTCACATTTATTTAGTTTGTTTGCGTATTTGATACCCGCATATTTAATGTTTCATATGGCAAATAGAATATTTGTTGTGTTTAACAATACAAAAACGATATTTTTTTATGAGCTTTTTTCATCTTCGATTATTTTAACTGTTCTTATAAGCATAGGCATTACTAGCGTAGACTTTTTTAGTTTAGTTCGTGTGAGTCTTGAAAATGCATTAAGCTTGATATTTTTAGCGTTTGCTTACATAAAGTATACAGGTATACAAAATTTAGTCCGGTTAATAACATTATTGATACCTATGATACTGAGTGTTTTTTTTGCTTATATTGCTGCGAATTATTTAACCTGGCAGGTAGGCTATATATTGATTGATTTAGCCATTTCAAGCTTGCTATTTACCGCCTTTTTTATTCTATTCAACATGTTATTCTTATTTTTCCTTAAAGGAAGAGTGGATGAATACGGCATATTAGAACAATATAAAAACCAAGCAATTCAGCAATTTAATAAGTTTATTGCTAACAAGAAAAGTAAAATATAGAAGTATTGTCTTAATAAACAATATATAAAAAGTAGAACGACAATTTAATACTGGTGTTATAAATGAACGATAAAGTACTGCAGAGTAAGGCCCATAATATACAATTAGTAGGGTGCGCTAAAAATGAAGCTGCGTATCTGCCAGAGTGGATTTTTTATCACTTAGATATAGGGTTCAGCAGTATAAAAATTTACGTAAATAATACCGACGATAACTCCCTTGATGTTCTCGATAAAATCATTAAACACTATCCAGAAGTATCTTATGTTGTAGCTGACAGTTTAATAAGCACCCCTCCTCAAGAGTACAAAGAAAAAACAAACAACAACTTCTATAACACCAACAAAGTCCAGGCGGTTGTATATACAGACGCACTGTGCCGAAGAAACTATCAATCAATAGAATATATAGCATTTTTGGATATTGATGAGTTTTTTCTTCCTCAAAAACCATTAAATGAAATTTTCCCCACGGATAATTCAAATGAACATTCTAAGAGATTTAAATGGCTATTACTATCAGGGGACACAGAAGAATTTTGTACATTAGCGAAATGTACAAAAGGATATATTGACCAATCATTTAAATCTGTCGTTCCAAACCGAGATGTTGAAATTAGAGCAGAAGACCCACATCGTTTTTCTATTAATGGTGATATTGGATCAATTAGCAACGATGCCGTAGTGCTACACAGAGTTTTACGCTCCCAAAAAGAATATTTATATCTCCTGTCAAGATCAACTTCGAATGAAAGAAACAAACTAGCCAATGGTTTCAAGAAAAATAGACGTGGCTGGACAGATAAAGGCCAGTGCGTTAAAAAATATAAAGATCTGTTTTGTGATAATGAATATGAAAGAAGCTTTTTAGAATTTATAGAGCAATGTGACATTAGCCCCGACTTAAATGCAGCGAAAGAAGTGATACTAAAAAAACACAAGCTTATTGTTGAAAATATAAACACTATAAAGCAACAAAACCTAGATTTAACGAGGAGTTTAGGTGGAATAGGGGTTAGCCACATTGATTTATTTAAAACTGGTGCATTTAGTTTGTTTTGGGCACTAATTAGGTTGTTATCTCCAAGGCTTATCTTAAGCCACGAAACAATTAAAGATGCTTTAATTAAAAGAAAATCTAAAGAGTAAATATAACTTAACTTTTCGGGGAATATAATTTTGGAAGCATGGCATATTTTTGTTTTTTCTTATAATAGAGGGGTCTTTTTACAAAACTGTTTAGACTCGATTAAAAAATGTTGTCTAAGCATTGATGTAACAGTTATTGATGATAACAGTGATGACCATAAAACCATTGAAATACTGAACGACGTAGAATTCAAATATGAATTTGAATTGATTAAAGCCTCTAATGAAGACATCCAAGAAAAACGATTAGGTGGTCTATATGGAAACATGAACACTGCTTTAGAGGTTGCCAAAATAAAGAGTAAAAAATATGTAATATTCATTCAGGACGATATGCAATTTGTCAGGCAGCTTTATCAATCAGACTTTGATATTGTAGAAAAGATTTTTGGCGATTTTGATGATATTCAGCAAGTTCAATCCTGCTTCTTAAAAAATCTTCAAGTAGACCATTACAAAGAGCATCTAACTCATATAAAAACTAATAACTGTTTTATTTCAGACAATGATGTTGATGATCTAAGTGCCTTTTCTGATGTGGGTATTTTTTGTGTTCCAAGATTTGAACAAAACAACGGAGTATTTATAGCAGGAGAAAGAGAAAATAATAAAAAAGCTTTACAATGCAACGTCCGACTAGCTCATTTTGAACGTCCATTTATGATGTGGTTACCTTATGGGACTTCTTACCAAAGTAAAAAATTAAACTTAAAGAACAAAATCATTGAAACTATTGCTCAATGTGGCTTTTATCGTATAGACATAATGGATGACGCTACATATAAGAATATGATTAATAATAAACAAAAAAAATTACCTATAGCTGAACACTGGCTCAAGGCAGACGGATTAAGTAATTATCCAACGTGGTGTTTTTCTGCTGGCACTATAAATTTATATGCCAGAGGTGGGCTTAGAAGAATAATTGCAAAGCTTCTTTGGAAAATTTAGCTTTGTATATTGGAATATCTATGAGCTAGCTTTGTTCAAATATTAAAGAACTATGTTTGTATAAAACCTAGGGGCAATTTATATAGTGCACCTTTGAGACCGGAGACAGAAGTAATAGTGAAATTTAGATCGGATATTAACGGCTTAAGAGCCCTAGCAGTCATTGCTGTTGTAATTTATCATTTTGAACCTTCTTGGATGCCAGGTGGTTTTGCTGGAGTAGATGTATTCTTTGTAATTTCTGGCTATTTAATGACGGGCATAATCTTTAAGGGAATTGAACAAGAAAACTTTTCAATCATACAGTTCTACAAAGCGCGCGCTATTAGGATTATTCCTGCTCTCGCTGTAATGTGCTTTATATTACTGCTTTTCGGTTGGTTTTTTACTTTTGATACAACATATGCAACCATGTCAAAACATATTGTATCTTCCCTTACTTTCCTTTCCAATATTGTTTACTGGGGTGAATCAGGATATTTCGATGCATCTTCTCACCAAAAATGGC
>JBLIDR010000212.1:0-4783 GCA_047632655.1 Francisellaceae bacterium
TCCAAATTACATTTAAGGAAACTTCTTCCACACAAGAGAGCAGAAATAAATCTAAAATCAAAAAATCTATTTTTAAAAATTACAAAATGATCATCCTTAATACTAAATTTTTAACTTACTGTTATGTTACATCCCTAACCTGGGCAGGCATGGGGGTATATTATATGTTTTTACCATTTATTATTGTAAATGAATTACACCAAAATACTATCATCTTTGGGTGGATTTCATTCGGAATGGTTATTTCTGGAGTGTTAGGTAGAATAGTCAATATATTTTTCATTTCCAAAAGATTTACGCTTGAAAAAACGACCATTGTATTCTGCTCTTTAGCTATATTTTCAAGCGCTATATTATTACTAACGTTAATTTCATCTGATCAATCATCAATCATTATAAT
Source organism: Francisellaceae bacterium (assembly GCA_047632655.1). Classification (GTDB taxonomy): domain Bacteria; phylum Pseudomonadota; class Gammaproteobacteria; order Francisellales; family Francisellaceae; genus CAJXRW01. The sequence goes on from JBLIDR010000212.1 coordinate 401, forward strand.
TATATGTTCTAGCATGCTCTTTGGTTTTTCATCTTCAATTGCAGCTATCGCCGGGTCAACAGTTGCTTTAAATATCTTTGATAAATCTTTATCAGCTACCGCTACAGCTGTATATGGATTAACCCTTGACCTTGTTGTTGCGAGCACTTTAGCGATCGCACCTCTTTTAGCAACTAAAATTACAATGATGGCGTTAATGTTAATTGGTTTATCTGGTAGCGTATTTATGCTTTTATTTCTAAATCAAAGGTCTGAAAAACATTTAACTTTATATAAAAAAACAACCGACAGCAAGTGACAACATGATTACCAGTAAAGCCAATAAACATTTGACAAATAGACAGATTAAATAGAATATATAAAAAAACAAACGATGTACATTATGTCCTTAATTAAACCAAAGCCATTAGACGAAGATAAAACACAATTTAGAGTTAGGCTTAAATCTAATATATGTCAAGAAATACAACAGTATTGTGAATGGTCGGGCATTAAGTATCGTGATTACTTTATAGAGCAAGCCTGTACTTATATTTTTAGTCAAGATAAAGAATGGCAAAAGCATATAAATAAAAAATTTCAAAATTCTGATCAAGAGGATACTTGAAATACGTCTAAGATAAAGTACATTAAAAATCTTTTTTTTGAGAGTGCAACAGATAAGCAACATCAAAAATAAGATCTTGATAATAGCATATAAAATGGATACTTGAATTTATACGAAACAGCTAATAAAATCGGAATTTTGAACTCATTTGTGTGCAGCATTAATTGAAACTATTTATTCTTCTAACCTCTACTTGTTGATTTGGAATAATAATAGCAATAACTAGACCTATCACGCCGGTTGTAACCATCAGAATACACAAACCTAACGTTGCTGATGTGATGCCCATGATATAGGTGGCAAGCAAAGGTGCAAATCCAGAAATAGAGGCTCCAAAACCAAAACCAATAGAACAGCCAGTCGCTCTAACCTGAGGTGAAAATATTTCAGTATAATATGGTGTTGATGCTGCCTGAATTAAAGCGGTTATAATTGCCATAAGAATAACATTTGCAGCGACAACATAAATAAAAGGGTTTTGCATCAGCAAAACTAACGGTATTGCCGTAATTAATAAGATTAAATAGGCAAAAATATGAAACTTCTTTCTACCTATTATATCTGACAAGAAACCAAATACCGGCATAGTTAAGCACATAAAAATAATGCTTATCGTATTAATTGCCAAGGCCTGTGACAATGTCAGACCTAATTCTGTTTCCATGTAAGTTACCATATAGACAACATCCAGATAATATAAAACCATGGCTGTACTGGATAAAACTATAATTAAAAATAAGTGCTTAGTATAATGTTTCAATAATAACTGTATTGGTGTTTTATCTCTGGGTACGGTATTGATTGGCGCTTTATCATCTTGTTTCAAAAATAAGTGCCCTATAAGTAAAATAAAACCTAATGCAAAAGGGACTCTCCAAATAAAGTATTCCCATGACGCTGGCGTTAACGTTAATACCAGATAGCTGATACCAGAGGCTAATAAAAATCCGATTACAGCAGTAGAATATGCAACTGACAGGCTAAAACCCCTATACTTGAGGGTTTTATCTTCTGCCGTCAGAGTCATCAAATTACCAAACTGTCCGCCTGCAGAAATACCTTGAAAAACCCTAATTAAAATGAGTAAAATTGGAGCATATATACCTATAGTATTATAATCAGGCAAAAATGCCATCGCGATTGTAGGAATAGCCATGAGGATTATGGCTATATTCATAGCATAATGCCGACCTATCTTATCTCCAAGGTGACCAAAGAATATCGAACCAAAAGGACGTGCTAAAAAACCTGCTCCAAAGGCACCAAAAACTGCCATCAATGATACCCATTTATCATCACTTGGAAAAAACTGTACAGCTAAGATAGTTGCAAAGTAACCGTAAAGAGAAAAATCATACCATTCTATGATATTGCCAAAAGAATTTTTAAGTGTTTTTAGTGTCCAAGAAAAAACAATAACATTACCTTTTATTATTTGTCTATTTTTAACACAAGAATAACATAGTTTAGCATGATAGCAACCAATATAAAATATTGTTCCAATTCTGACACAGCAGTAATGAACAGTATAAGTACTGCAATATTTTGACAGATAAGATTTGACAATTACTGGATCTTAATAATTGACAACATGGATTAGATCTTATACAGCAATCACATAGATCTTCGGTCACAGTATCTGGAAAGTAAATTCAAACATGATAAATAAATTTTAATCTTTGATTTTGAACGGTACAATACAACAAATAAAATAGTTATCCGAGCATTAAAATGAATCATAATAAAGTATTAAAAACTCCATTTTGCACCTACGAAATTACAGCCGATTTAAATCACATTGATACTAACCAACATATTAATAACATTATATATCTACAGTGGATGCAAGATGCTGCTATTGAGCATGTCATTAAAGCAGGTGTTCTTGAGGCCACAAAATTACTAAATGTCACTTGGTTTGCCAAAAAACATACCATTGAGTATATAGCTCAGGGATTTGAAGGCGATCAAATAAAAGTAATAACCTGGGTTCAAGAACTCACTGCAATATCTACTTTAAGAAAATATCATATCTATAGAAAAGCGGACAATAAATTGCTATGCAAAGGTGAAACTCGCTGGGTAATGATTAATACAGAGAAAAGCAAGCCAACAAAAATACCTAAAGAAATAGCTGATCTTATTCTCGTAAGCTTGGAAGATTATATACCAAAATTTATTGACTAAAAAAGCATAATACTGAATCATGCCACTAGAATTATTCAGCTCAGATAAAGATATGACGATAGCAATCGCACCAATGATAGACTGGACAGACCGACATTATCGTTATTTCATGCGAAAAATAACTAAACAGACTACACTCTACACTGAAATGATTACCAGCAATGCGATCTTAAACGGGGATAAAGATTATCTGCTTGGTTTTGATCAGAGCGAAAACCCTTTAATACTCCAACTTGGTGGTAATAACCCAACTGACTTGGCAGAATGCGTGAAAATCGCTGAAGAAAGAAATTATAGTGAAGTGAATTTAAATGTCGGATGCCCTAGCGAGCGTGTGCAAAAAGGTGCGTTTGGTTTATCAATGATGAATGATCCAAAATTGGTAGCATCTTGTGTTTCAGCAATGAAGAAAAACACAAAATTACCGATATCAATCAAATGTCGTATCGGAGTTGATGATAATGATAGCTATGACGCCCTTTCATCCTTCATTGGACAACAAGTAGACGCCGGAGTTGACCATGTCTGTATTCATGCCCGCAAAGGTTGGTTAAAAGGATTAAGTCCAAAAGAGAACCGTACAATTCCTCCATTAGATTATGACTGTGTTTATAACATCAAACAAAATTTCCAAAATCTCATTCTTGGTATTAATGGAGGAATAACAACTGTTTCAGACATAACCAATCATTTATCAAAACTTGATTATGTTTTAATTGGCCGCGAGGCATATCATAACCCATATTTATTTTCTAACATTGATGGTTTATTTTATGGTCAAAAAACTAGACAACTTAGTAGAGTTGAAATTATTGAGTCTTTATATCCATATATTGAACAACAACTAAGTAATGGCTATAAACTACATCATGTCACTAGACATATATTAGGTTTATTTCATGGCCAACCAAATGGAAAACTATGGCGAGGGTATCTTAGCACTAAATCCACAAAAGAAAATGCAGAGACTGAAGTTGTCAAGAAGGCTTTAGATTTGGTACGATAGCCTTAATTTATATAATTGATGATTTTTATGGGTCAACTACACCTTATTAAAACTGAAAATGGATTTAATAAAGCACAAAATTTTGTCTCAAAGGGTGATGAATTACTATTAATTGAAGAATCCGTTTATCTTGGCATTGAAAAACCCTCATCTATTCAAAAAGAAAATATATTTTTGTTACTTGAAGACCTAGATTTGCGAGGATTATTAGATCTAATTGAAAAATATAACTTTAATATTGTTAGTTACCAAGACATGGTAAAAATCGTAGCAGAAGCGCAAAAAACAATTACTTGGTTCTAATAGTTCGCTCAGATTCTTCAAGGGCTTGTATACTATAATCTGATATATTTTTTGAAAGCTTTTTAGTACTCGTTTTTCCAAAGATTAATACCGCTAAAAGTGTATTGGTAAAAAACATTATACTTGGAATCATATACACAAATTGAATCCAGAAATCTACACCACCAAAAATATATATTAAAGAGTTAATATAAAATCCGATACCTATTAAAGAAAACAATATTTTCCCGTAATTTCTACGGAAAATAGCAAACCAGGATTCACTTTTCTCTTGCGCCTT
>JBLIDR010000213.1:0-4770 GCA_047632655.1 Francisellaceae bacterium
TTCAGCTGCTGTTAGATAGGCTTTTACACTTCCAGATCCCGTAGATAACACCTCAGCACTATGTTGAATTGTAGAGTTTGTTAAAGAACCAAAACCACCTGCTAGGGCAGCGGTTACAGGTATTGTTCCTGCGATAATTGATGCGGCTAGTATTCTTTTTGAAAAATTCATAATATCTCTCCGTTATCTTTTTTTGTACCTTCCACTTGTTGGGTACTTCTGTGAGACCCAGCTTGAGTACACAAAATAAACATATCGTTTAAAAAAAGTATTTTCAAATAAATATGAAAATAAACATAAAAAGATATTTAAAAAGATTTACATACATAATTGTCAATTTCAATATCTATAAGCTAAGGTTGATGCTAGGTGTGTATAAAGTCCATTATTGGTTTATAAACTATTTATATGAAAAATATGGAAAATAAAAATGAGATTGATTCAATTTGCAGCTAAAAAAGCATTATTGCTGCCTATGATCATGGCAATGAGTTCAGTTTTATGGGGCTTCACACCAAATGATCCAACTCTGAGGCCTGGGTCATACAATCCAGATCAAATAAAAGAACTAACAAGAGAAAAATATTACCTTAATATGATTATAAAAAATCACAATGAAAGTCTAGTTTTTATAAATAAGCAGAAATATCGTTTAAATGATAAAATTGATAATGGCAAAATTACTGCCATTTCAGAAAGCTGTGTGATAATTTTGGCATTAAACGTTTCTCAAGAAGTATGCATTGAAAGTGACAATGGGCCTCAAGCTAAAATTATTCTATTGAATAAGGATAAAATTGAGTGAAAATAATATATATTTTTTTCTTTGCGGTAGCTGTTTACTCCTTGGTTTCCTGTACCACTACTGTCGAGAAACAGTTTAATGAATCGGTCGACATAGCTAAAAGTACGTTGAAGCAATCTATGCAAAGTAATGAGGAAAATGAAAAGCGATTTGAGCAGATTCCTAGTTACATAAAATCTGTATTACAGAGTTACGATGTCTTTCAAAAAAATGAAAGCCTTTTTGATATTCAAGCTCAAGAAGTTTCGATTAAAGGTTTCACCTTGAATTTAGCAAATGCCACTGGCCTTAATTTTGCCTTAAATCCTAATCTTGAAGATAAAGAAGTTGATATCTCTCTCTCGTTAAATGAAGTTAGTTTAATGGAAGTCGCAGAAGTACTAAGAGAAAATTATGGTATTGAAATAGAAAAGAAAAAAAGTATTTATTATTTTTCATCGCCCAAACGTATTTTACGCTTTTTTAAATTAAATTATCTAAATCTTACTCGTACAGGTCGGGGGCAATTAAGTGTGGATAGCTCTCAGTCACTAAGTGATTATAGTCTTGATGGTCTAAACGGTGGGGGATTTGGAGGTTTAGGAGGCGCTGGCAGATCTAATCAAAATTATGGCGGTTATAACGCTAAGGGTTATAGCTCTGAGGAATACGGACAGATTCCACCTAATTATCTGTATCCTTCTAATAATAATGTTTCAGGACCTTCAGCCAGCCAATTAAATAGTGCATTTACGACTGATAATGTACAATTTTGGAAAAATATTAAAAACAGTATTTTGAGTATTATTGCTGAACCTGTTGATTCAGCTGATGCTCAGACCAATAAAAATAGATCTAACGATAAACGTTATGTTACGTTGAATCCTTTTACTGGCATTGTTTCAGTCAGGGCGTATCCTCAGAAATTAGAAGATGTTGAGAAATATTTGAAAACTATTCAAGAAACGGTACAAAGACAAGTCATTCTGCAAGCTAAAATCATTGAGATAACTTTAGAAAATGGACTAGATACTAACTTAGCTTTAAGCGCTGCTGGTTTTAAATTGGATAGTGCAACGAATACATTTAAATATACAACTGCAATTAAAAAACCAGATTTCTCCATGATTGTTCAATTATTGTCTAAATATGGTAAAGTCTCAGTTTTATCTGATCCGGTAGTGTCAACTTTAAATAATCAAAAAGCGATTATTAAGGTCGGTATTGACCAGTTTTTCTCAACTGGATTATCAAATGCTTTTGTTCCCACCAGTGTTACGGGCAATAGCGTGGTCTCAAATTATAACTTAGCACCATTTTTCTCAGGAATATCATTAGACGTAACGCCGCAAATTAGTAATGATGGCTATGTTATGATGAATATTCACCCATTAATCAATCATGTCAGTCAGCGTGATGTGATATTTAAAAATACAACAGCGGGTCAGGAGACTGACTCTGTATCTATACCAACGGCACAAAGCATTGTTAGAGAAGCTGATACTATGGTCAGAGTTAGAGATGGTGAAATAATCTTAATCGGTGGATTAATGCAAAGTCTAACCAGCACCCAGCGAGAAGGGATACCCGACACTGGTTTTGATGCAGCGTATAATAGAAGAGAGACAGGCACCAAAACTGATTTGATTATTTTACTAAAACCCATAATTGTTAAAAAAGGTAGCTGGAATAATGCAATTAATATTTTTTCACAGAGTTTAGAAGAAAATCAACCTAAAGGTTCTAATTAATGAAAATAAAAAAGACTGTGATATGTTTGTTATTACTAGGTACAGTAGTTGCACTAGGATATTTAAGTTTTTTTTTCTTTTCTCACTCACGGCAATCAAATAGCTTAATTGTAATGGGAGATACGAAGAATGTCGATAATTCAACATTACTTCCAGTGCTAACACCAGAAAAGTTGGTCGAAGTTCAAGAAGCGCCTCAACTCGTTGTCGAAGAACAAACAGAGCGTGTAGAAATTAAGGTTTCAAGGCCAAAGAATGAAATGAGTATTACCAAAATTGTGCCACAGGAGCAGAAGAAAATACTATTAGCTATAGAGCTGGTCTCTCAAGCGCAACAAGCTTTACAAGAATCCATAAAAAATGGAGATTCTGCAATGGGCATTAAAAATTTTTCAAAATCTATATCTCCAGTATATAAATTTCCAAGAATCTATATGAAAGCGATGGCTTATGCTTATTTATCTATTGGTGATTGCCAAGAATCAGTTAAATTATATCAAGAGATGGTCAGATCTTTTCCTGAAGAATTTAGTGGTTTGTTTGGTAGAGCCTTATCATATCAAATTTGTAATCAAACTCAACAGGCGTTAGATTCTTATCAAGAAACGTTAGTTGTGTTCCCAAAAGGCCATGGACGATACCGCTTTATTATGCAACAAATTAAAATTTTGTCGCCGTAGACATGGATGGGATTATGCAATTAACTTTTGTGCATTTTTTATTACAAAGTGGAATAATTGATGTTAGCAACGAATCTTTTGAGAAAGAATCTAGTTTTACTGAGGCTTACTTTCTTGACAAAGGATTAATCACTCCTGAGGATATAGTTTTTTTTAAAGAGCAATGGAAAAATGTGGATACCATTGATATTTCTAAAATGAAAATTTGTAAGCAGCAACTACCAGAAAGTTTAGCAAAGAAACATTTAGCAGTTTTGTTCGAGCATGATGATAAGTCTTTAAAAGTTGCTACGTCAAATCCGATTGATTTTAATGCTATACAGGCTATTGAAAAAGAGTTGAACCAAGCAGACACTAAATTTTATATGGCTTGGAAATTGGATCTTCTTAGCATTGTCGAGAATCATTCTTATGGCAATGAAAATCTAAGTTATTTTAGTGATCTTGCATATTATGAAAGCCAATCAGGTACTAAAATTAGCGGTAAAGGCTATACATATTTCCATAGTTCAATTGCTGAAATTTTTGACACTATTGTTATTGACGCCGTAGAAATGAGAGCTACAGATATTCATATTCATTCTAATGGTAAGACGTTAGAGGTTCTATTTAGGGCTTTAACTAAATTAGATAAATATTGTGAATTATCAAACCAGTTAAAAGATGCATTTCGCCAACATATTATCCTAAAAGGCCGTGGTGATATAGCTAAATTAACTTTACCCCAAGATTTCAAGTTTGAAAACACTATAAATGATGCCGTTTATGGTTATCGCGTATCGTACTTACCAACATCAAGCGGTTACTCTATTGTCATAAGAGTTCAGCACGCAGATGTTATTAAGTTATCACTTGATGAAATTATATTAGATCAAATGCTGATTGATCTAATTAAGGGGCAATTAAAGGCGCAACAAGGATTGTTTTTGGTTACAGGGCCAACCGGAAGTGGTAAAACAACATTGCTTTATTCTATGCTACGTTATTTAGCGGAATATTACCAACTAAAAATTATCACCCTAGAAGATCCAATTGAAACAACTTTATCATTTGCCAATCAGGTTCAAATTGATCCTGAGCGTGGTTTAGATTTTCAAGACATTATTCGAGTTTCTTTGCGTCAAAATCCAGACGTATTATTAATTGGTGAAATACGAGATAAGATTACTGCACAAATGGCCATTAGAGCGGCTATGACTGGCATTATGGTTTTTGCCAGTTTACATACTTCTGAACCAAAGTTTGCTCTAGCTAGATTGCTTAATTTTGGTGTTGAACCTATTGATTTAAGCACTAGTATTCGTATGGCTATTGGTTCAAAAATAATTCCAATACTATGCCGGCATTGTCGAGAGAAATATACCCCGAATAAGCAAGAGATAGATAAAATAACAAATATTTTTAAAAATGCAGGAAATATTTTTTGGAAAAAAACTGGGTGTATTCATTGTAAGCATAATGGCTTTAGTGGAGTTGTAAATTTATGTGAAATCATTAAATTTAATAAGGAAATTAAAAAGTCATTGGTGTTGAATAAATTGATTGAAGCATACCG
>JBLIDR010000214.1:0-4770 GCA_047632655.1 Francisellaceae bacterium
GGCATCGCATTACTGAGAAAAGACTAATATATTAGTTTTTGCACTTCACTGTACAGAAGAATAATTTTTATAACGCAGGTGATATTAAAATATATCTATACATAAGAAAAAATTTTCATGACTAAAACATTCATACAAAACTACTATATTTAAGTAAATGCTACTATAACTTTAGATACCATAATAGTACAAGTCTACTTGCATGAAAATAAAAGAGCATATCAGCCTTTGCTTATCACTAGAAATTTGTAACAGCAATATCACATATTCCTATTTATAGTGTAGAGGATATATTATGCTAAATTCATCAATGATTAACCTTTCAAAATTATTACCTATTTGGCTTATATGGATAGCTTCTTCATTGTTTTATGAGCACCAATATTTTTTCAGGGTTATCATAAACACAATTGCTCCTAAATTAAAAAGTGACTTTAATATAGAATTAACCAGCATTGAATATTTAATTTCTCTTTTCTTTTTCAGCTATATGATTTTCTTGCCCCTAGCTGGCATTTTAGTAAAAAAGTACCCAAAGCAAAATATATTATTAATTGCTGTTGTAATAAACCAAATAGGTATTATTTTTTGTTATTTTTCAATATCAATTCATTGGTTAATAGTAAGCCAAATTTTATTCGGAGCAAGTGGTCCTTGCGCTCTTATAATTTCTTTATCCTACATAAAGGAACTTAATTTAAAGCGATATACAGTGTTATTAAATAGCATTACATTGTCATTCGGAGGTCTTGGAGTATATTTAGCTGGGCAACCTTTTTTTTCTTTGATGACATTATATGATTGGAGAACTGCATTATTAATTTTTTCATTAGTTAATATTGTAATTATTATCATGATTTTATTAAGCGCTATAAAATCAAACACCCTCAATTATTCGCATAGCCAACACATATTGACTTCAGCGCCAAAAAAACCTATAAATCTTAAACATTATTTCAACTGGAAACTATGGGGTCCAAGCTTATATGGTCTTTTTCAGTTTTTACCTATGATTTCATTTATTAGCTCTTGGCAAGTTCCTTTCATGAGGCTTAACATTCCAAAACAAGAAAATTATGCGCTTGATTCCATTGTCATAGTATTTATTGGACTTAATGTTGGATTAATTTCTTTAGGAATATTATGCGCGTATGGCATCCATAAAAGGGTAATTCTAATGTTCAGTAGTGCATTAGGGTGTATTGCATTTACAGTTATAATATTTGCACCTATCACCAATTTTTATTTAGTTTCTATAGTTTTGTTCTTATTAGGTTTTAGCATGTCATCCTACACTGTATCAACTAGTATTGTTCAAGCCACCTCTAATAAAGAATCCCTTAGCACCTCGCTTGGAATAAATTTATTTTTACTCAACATTGGAGGTCTCATCATGCTTTTTATTACCACTGCAATAATGAAATATGATTTAAGAATATGGGGGCACCCAGAATTATTAGCATTTCACTATACTTATATATTTATTCCTATAAGCCTCTCAATAGCTTTCATTTTGGCTATTTTTATTCCAATTGGTAAAAAAGAGTTATAATTTAATTTAGCACATGGAATGATATATAGTCAGCGAGATAAGTGGCGTATACACAGCGTAATGTTAAAATTTTGATACTTCGGGATGATTTGTCTATAAAGAACTACAATAAATATCTTAATTTATCTTCAAAGTACCTTCTCTTTATCCGGATGATGGAAAAAGAAGCATAAAACCACTGATAATAAAGCTAATATTATCATTAAAATAAAACCAGCATCATAATTACCAGTTGAATTTACCAACGCCCCAGTAAGAACTGGAGCTGAAAATCCTGAAACGGCAAATGCTGTATTCATGACACCTAAAGCTGTTCCAGTCTTCTTGCTAGCAAGATCTATATTAATGGCATAGTACAAAGCATTAGTCGACATCGTAAAGGCCACTGCTAATGATATAAAAAGGGTTGCCTGTCCTATGTTGGATGCAAATAATAAACAGATCACACATAACATCGCTAATAATTGAGAGATCATAATCATCCATGATCGGGCTAATCTTAATTTACCAGTACGATGATAAATCCTATCAGCAAGAATTCCAGTAAACCACATAAAACCTGCCGCTAACAACCAAGGCAAAACAGTAAACATACCTGTTTGGGTGACATCAAAGTGATATTTATGAATTAGATATGACGGCAGCCAAGTCATGAAAAAAAATAAATAATAGCCAAAAACAAAAAAAGCTAGATAGTTAACCAACATGGTTGGAGTCGTAAAAAAGTATACCCAATAATTCTTGGTACTCCTGTTACACGCTTGCGTTATAGGTAAATCATTATCTATGCCATCATTACCAGCGTTAATATACTCTAACTCAGCTTTAGAGACATGCTTAGATGATTGAGGTTTATTTGTAAATAACCATAACCATAAAGGAATCCAGAGCAACCCCACACATCCTAGGACAACAAACATCCACCGCCATGAGGTATAATGAATCAAAAGCGTAACAATTGGCCCACCTAAGGCTAAAGATATTGGCACGGCAACCAAATCCATGGAGATTACCTTAGCTCGCTCTTTTTTGGAGGCCCAATGTTTGAGAGAAAGTGTCATAGCAGGAAAATTTGGCCCTTCCATAACGCCCAATAAAGTCCTGAAAATTAATAACATACTAAAATTAAAAGCCAGCCCCGTACCGACCAATGAGAATGACCAAAGCAAAACTGATATAGCCAACACTGCCTTCGAGCCATAGCGGTCAATAACTATACCGCCAAAAAATGTTGTGACCGCATAACCCAGCCCAAAACAACCTAAAACCCAACCAACTTGTGCCGAATTTAAATTAAAGAGCTGAGCTATATCGTCAATGGCATAAGAAATGGAGGCACGATCAATATAATTAATGAGAATAGTGAAAAATAATATGCCTATAATTACGTAGCGGAATTTTCCAGTTTTCTGGTTGCTGCCTTGATCCATTGTATTTACCTTAACTTTAATTCTTACAACATCATAAAAACATATTTTCAATAGCTATTTTTCATAAACAGAAAAACATAAATATTAATTACGACAAGGCGGCATTGACGATTGCTTGTGCCTCTTGCAAAATTTCATCAAGATGATCTTGACCCTTGAATGATTCAGCATAAATTTTATAAATATCTTCAGTGCCAGATGGACGTGCAGCAAACCAACCATTTTCGGTTGTAATTTTTAGCCCGCCAATAGCTGCACCGTTACCCGGGGCTTCGGTTAATTTACCCGTAATTTTCTCACCAGCCAACATATCTGCACTCACCATTTCTGGCGTTAAATTACTTAATTTATTTTTCTCTTCTTTGCTCGCTGGCGCATCAATACGAGTATAAACAGGTGAGCCAAATTTATTTGTTAAGGCTTGATAATGCTCACCAGGATCTTTTCCAGTTTCAGCTGTAATTTCAGCAGCCAATAAATTCATAATGATTCCATCTTTATCAGTACTCCAAGGCGTTCCATCCAAACGTAAAAAAGAAGCTCCGGCAGACTCTTCTCCACCAAAGGCAAAATCGCCATTAGCTAAGCCATTTACGAACCATTTAAATCCAACAGGTACCTCTGTCATAGGCCGACCAATTTCTGTAGCAACTCGGTCAATCATTGAGCTAGAAACTAACGTTTTACCAATCGCAGATTTTGCTGACCATTGCGGACGGTGAGTAAATAAATACTCAATAGCCACGGCTAAGTAATGATTAGGATTCATCAAGCCCGAAGACTTCGTTACAATACCATGGCGGTCAACATCTGGATCATTCGCAAAAGCGATATCAAACTTATCTTTCAACTTGATTAAACTTGCCATGGCATATGGTGATGAGCAATCCATTCTTATTTTGCCATCTTTATCTACCGTCATAAAAGAAAAGGTTTGATCTACTTTCGGATTAACGACGGTTAAATCTAATTTATAATGTTCAGCAATGGGCGCCCAAAAATCAATAGCGGCACTACCCATAGGATCTACCCCTATTTTTAATCCCGACTGAGAAATTAATTCCATATTAACGACTTGATCCAATGACTTCACATAAGGTGAGATTAGATCTTCAGCATGAACATAGCGAGAGTTTAATGCCAAACTTAATGCCATTGTTTTCACATCTCGGCATTTATTTTTGATAATTTCATTCGCTCTATTTTGAATGATTGTTGTCACATTAGAATCAGCTGGCCCACCATTGGGAGGATTATATTTAAAACCACCATCTTGAGGGGGATTATGTGAAGGTGTTATCACAATACCATCAGCAAAATCACTTTTTCGGCCTTTGTTGTAAACTAAAATTGCCTGTGAAATAACTGGCGTCGGTGTGTATCTTCCGTTCCCTTGAATGACAATGTTAACGCTATTAGCTGCAAAAACACTAATTGCTGTAGCTTGAGCAGCTTCAGACAAAGCGTGAGTATCCATTCCAATAAAAAGTGGTCCTGTATAATCTTTATGTTTACGATACTCAACAATTGCCTGACATATTGCTGCAATGTGCTTTTCATTAAATGTATTTTTTGATGATGAACCTCGATGACCAGAAGTCCCAAATCTTACTAATTGATTAGGATCAGTTATATCAGGTTGCAAATTATAATAATCTGCCATTAATAAAGGAATGTTTTCTAAGAGTTGATACGGCGCTGGCTGTCCAGCGAAAGGTGATATTGCCATAAATATGCCATTTGATGATTTTGTTGATTATTATAATATAATATCCAAATCGAATATAT
>JBLIDR010000215.1:0-4765 GCA_047632655.1 Francisellaceae bacterium
ACGACTGAATGAAACGCGACTGGCAAGTGATCGCTCTTGCAGCCATACAGTCTGAACTTTAAGTTTCGTTGAAGGCCACAAATCCAACCACAAAGCGGTCACTGGATTGGCAAGATGACGAAGTAACTTCTCTCACAAAGTGCTGTATAAAAAGTCAGGCATAATGTGGTATTGTTAAAAATGCCAACTTCGCTTCCTATTATGTAAATTTGGCTGCTCTCTTTTTGTTTTCTTAAAGTCGCTAAGTCATCAATTTACTTATGGAAAATATAAGACATATGATTTTTAATAGGAAGCATCAAAGGGTCGTTAAAGTCAGGCACCTTTTGCTTTTTGCAACCTGTGGAAAGATTGAGAGAATAAAAGTAAAAACACACAATAAATCAAAGGGTTAATACTGTAAATGACGACGATTAAAAACAAGCCGAGCATTTACATATACGCAATGCTCGATAATAAGCGTTAACCCGAAACTATAGCGAGTCATCATGCCACGGAAGCTAATTATATTTGGAAATGGGCTAGGAATGAGTTTATGTCCAGATCATTTCTCATTACAAAACGCTCTTGATGACATCTGGAATAGAGACGGTGTTTTAACTGACGAGCAAAAACAACTGATCGCTCGTTGTCTTGGAAAGGATGGACCACCAGAAGGCGAAGATGAACTTGATCTATTACATCAAGCTATATCCTACTGTAAGTCATTAAATAGAATTGGAGATGGAGATATACATTGGCTAACTGAAGACGGACAAAGTTTTCCTGAGATAACAGCCAAATATATTCATAAAGTTGCTACGTTTTTACATAATTATGATGGTGAATTACCACATGATTTTTATGAACCACTTATTAAGTTTGTCAAAGACACTAAATCACATGTTGCAACTCTGAACTATGACAAGCTTTTATATAATTCTTTTATCGATAACAATGTATTCGTTGGATATAACGGATATTTAGTCGATGGCATGATTGACCAAGGTTTTTCATCAGAAACTTTAGTTAGAATGTATGGCAATAATTTTGGATATTATTTGCACCTGCATGGTTCTCCATTATTTGTTGAGCGTGGAAATAGTATTTCAAAGTTATCTAGACAAAATCTTACTCTTAATCGAGATGAACCTAGTCAGCATATAGTTCTTACACATGTAAAACATAAACCAGCAGTGATTTCTGCATCAGAGGCACTATCGACATACTGGAATTATTTGCGTACAGCGCTTGAAGAAGCCGAAGAAGTTATTTTGTTTGGTTATTCAGGTTTAGATGAACATCTAAACGTATTATTAAAGCCGTATTTAAAGCATACAAGAAACCGAATTGTTGAGTGGGATGGCGCTGGAACTCAAGATGAAAGGGAAGCGTTTTGGTTGTCAGAGTTAGGTAGTAATTTAACTACTGTTGTTAGGCTGAACAATATAACAGACTTCTTAGATTGGTAATTAAATCGGGTTAACAAAAACATCATGATGGGATTTTTAGTCGCTGAAAAAGCGCTCCTAAAAATCCCATATGTTAAGCGTTATGTGTCTATAGGGAGCTACCTCATTCCATGAAGAAAGTGATTATATACAGTAGGGGAAGTTGTGATACATCGACTAGAGAGGGTGTTTTTTCAATCAAATTAGAATACATGGGGGAATCAAAGGGTTTTACTGGCTCTCGTTCTAATACAACCACCAATAGATGTATCATTCAAGGTTGTATAGAAGGCGCTAAAAAACTTAAAGAACCATGTGAGATTGAATTTATAACTTCTACTAAAATGGGAATTTCAAAACAAACAAAAGGTAAAGGTGTTAATAAGGACCTAATTAGTGAACTAATTTCATTATTAGATAGCAATGAGCATGAATACTACTTCACTGTTGTTGAAGGGCAAGGCGATTGGTTGAATAGTGAAATAGCTAATGCGACAGTAAATAATACATAAATAGAAAAATATATATGGTGTTATGTTTATGGGTGTATCGGTGAAGAATTACTTTATATATATTCTAAAATTAGAAAACTGTTCTTGGTATGTCGGCACTGCCGAAAACCTTGTTCATCGTCTCACAACTCATGCTATGAAGTCTCCATATTCAATAATCGATAAAAAGGCTGGAGGAAGCACCGCAAAAAAGGGGCTTACTGGAATAAGAAAAGCTATTAGTCTACATGCTGCTTTTTCAGTAACTTGCTCTGAAGTTATTCTTACTGAAATCGAAGATGCAGTTACTGCTTCTATGGGAAACAAGTATGGTTACGATGTTGTTCGTGGTGGGACTTGGCATCAACTATGGGGGGTAAGAATTGATACTGCTCAGGTTGTTAAGCATAGAAATGTACATAGCAAAGAAAATATTCGGTCATCATACAATCTCCAAGAATTAAAATTAAATACAATGATAGATGAAATTCCATTTAGGTTAACTGAGAAAAATATATAGCAAATCGTTAAGTCTCATTGTGTATTTCTAAATTAGATCTAGATTAAAAAACAAAAGGGGCGATAAATGACAAAAAGCATTGGTAGATATATAAATCGAGATACCAAAGAAGAATATAACGTTTGCGAAGAGATTTGCCGGACTAGCAAACCTTTTTCTACACAAGTTAAAGTATTGCCATTGAACATATATGTTACTCAATCAGGTGATAAAGTTACCAAATTAAATGATGATTTATCTTCCTTTACTCTAAATGAAAGTGTCATTTACAAAATAAAAACATAACAATGCCAGCCAGAGGGACAAAAAACCGACGCTTCGCTTTGGTTTTTTTTTCGGCCCCTGCTGGCGGCGTTAACGACCGTCCGCTTTTGAACAGCCCCATAGATTAAAACGAAAACTCGCTATGATCGTTATGGTGGCAAATGAGATCGTCAAAACCAATTTTTTCGAGCCACAGCTATGACCGCTCCTGGCACATCTGCGACGCTCAGCGAATGGCTCCAATGAGCGATCAACGGACCTTCAACCTACCTCAGTCGAACAACTGCTATGGCCAAGATGATGGGCGCAACGATTTATTGTGATTTAGTCCATTGCCTGATTGGTGACACCAGCGGTATCAATTTTTAATTTCTCTGAGAATTCCACAGATAGACAGGGAGTAAAATGATAAAAGGGAGTGTCTATTAAATTGATTTGGCTTTAACGTGACTGAGGCATACATCACCGTAATTGGTTGATTATATAACCTTTATTCTAATTCATTTGGGAAAATTTTCTAGTATAGTTATGGGGGGGGGGTACCCTTTTATTTCTGGAGTGGATTTTTGAAAAACTTTATAAAGGCACTTTGTCAGCCTGCAAACGTCTTAGGGATTATATCTTTAGGCTTTGCGGTCTACGCCTACACACTACAAAGCAACTACAGCCTGACTGTTACTATTGTAAGCTCAAAGTGGTTGAGTACTGTATCTGAACACAAATACATGATTCAAATAACAAATTCTGGACGCAATGCCATTGATAAGACTATGGTGTCTACCCCCGTAACCATCTCGTTGCCTGATGTGAATATCATATCAGTAGTATTCAAAAGCTCTACTCCTCAAAGTGTTAGGCACGATTTCAAGTTAAACTCCAACGGCGTTTTGACATTAAACTTTCCACTCCTAAACTCAAGTGACATTATTGAGTATGAAATTAGCACCAGTAGACCTATAACTTCATTTTCTGTTTCTGGGCATATCAGGGGCACTAAATTAAAAACGCAATTATTAGAAGAAAGCCTACTTATTAATGAGGAGTTGCGTGTAGCGGGTTACTTTGAATCTGTCCCCTTGACTCCATTTATCCTCCTTGCAATTGGATTATTTTCTTTTGGTCAAGCTATGGTACAAGGAAGAACTGTAATGAATCCAAATTATGCATTTATGAAAGAAATACAGGATGTCATAATTTTGGATACTGATAAAAATTTAGTATTGGATTTTATTGATAAGAATATACCTGAATTCCTTCGGCATGCCAGTATCGATAAACTAAAAGCAATAATAAAAGATGCTGACCTGCTTTTACCATCAGGTGTGTTAGCGACCCGAACTAAAGTGCGTATTTTAATAAAAAACAATAGCCTTGATAACTCAATTTTAGCGGGATCGTTAACTGGTGTATGCTTGTTATTAGTTGGAACCTTATATTTGGTTGGGTTTACTTTAATGTGGTTAAACGACACCCACCAACTAACCGCTAAATTATCAACCTATCTTCAATCATTAATCTGAAGCCTAATGGTCAAGTAAAACTGGAAAGATCACCAATTAACTGGGGGCAGAACAAGGTTAAATAGGCATAAATAATTAGTCATCTAAAAACCACTTTCGCCTCTCACAATGGCTTAATCATATGTCTGATTCACGCTCAAAGACGACTGATTAGTCTAATTCTCTAACGTCGGCTTTTGGCACAGACTGTGTAAAAACTATTTTCAAGCCATTATTTAAACGAAAACTGATGTAAATATGTGTATTACATTAAAATCTGACTAAGTTTTCTGACCAATCAAATACACATTTTACGTAGCATTGCGTGATTAATTTGGTCGTTGGAGTTTTTACACAGTCTGGGCACAACCCAGCCCAAGTGATTACAACTCGACATCCTGTTTATGAGACAAATTGCCAAAGGATATACAATCCTTTGGCAATCTAGCTACGCATCAATACTTTCAGATACTTCAAGCGCATCATCCACTTCTATACCCAAATATCTAACGGTACTCTCAAGCTTTCGATGCCCAAGCAATAACTGACAAGCTCTTAAGT
>JBLIDR010000216.1:0-4756 GCA_047632655.1 Francisellaceae bacterium
CTAAATAAGAAATTGCGTGAAACTCTTGGATGTTCTGCGCAGGAAATAGTCATGCGTAATGTGAGCAATCAAAATATTTTTATCAAGTTAGATTCTGTTTATAATAAAATATTAAATACCTAATGCCAGCTATTTTCATATACAGGTTAGGTCGCTTTTTTATTAAAATTTACCTGAAACCAATAGGAAGATTACTTACTTATCTTAATAGACTTCTTTTTTCCGTATGGCTACCGTCATCCATACAAATAGGGAAAAACTTTAAATTAGGTTATTGGGGCCTAGGTGTTGTAATACATCATAATGCTGTTATTGGGGATGATGTTACAATAGGACAAAACGTAACTATAGGAAGAAATTTAGGGGATATGGGTGTTCCAAAGTTAGGTAATAATGTATATGTTGGAGCCGGAACCATAATTTTTGGAAATATTCTTATTGGGAATAACGTGATTATCGGAGCTAATTCTGTTGTTAACAAAAATATAGAGTCTAATTCAATTGTTGTAGGGAATCCAATGAAGGTTATAGCATCAAATACTACTTACACATATCAAGAGATCGATTCAGGTAACAACACAGAATATTGGAAATATTGGTTTAAATAGAACAGTTAAATACAAGTTCACAAATGAGGGCTAATAGTATTAAATGGTATTTTAATCGCTTAAAAGCGATGGAGCCGTCAGAGATTTTAGACAGGGTTATTTTTACAGTAAGAAAAAAAAAGTGGTCATATTCAAGACCAAAAATAAAAGAAAAACCGAATTTATCTAATGTGCGTTTTAATGACTCATTTATTGAAGCTTTAAGTCCTATTTTAGAAGTAGAAAAGGATGGAATTATTAAGGAGGCAGATCAATATCTAGACCACTATTGGCTCTTTTTTGATTTAAACAAAAAAGAAAGTGATATTAATTGGCATTTTGACCCTCAATATGAGAAGATAGCTCCATCTATCTTCACTTTTTCCATCAACCATAGATTAGAAAGTTTAGTTGGAAACATCAAAAATACTTGGGAAAAAAACCGCCATCATCACTTGACTATTATGGCCAGCGCCTATTATTTAACCAAAGATGAAAAGTATGCGCTTGAAGTCAAGCATCAATTAATTTCATGGGTGGATCAAAATAGGTTTTTACAAGGGGTTAACTGGTCCCATCCGCTCGAGCATGGTGTTAGATTGATCTCATGGGTATATATCTACCACTTTCTTAAAACTTCAGCGTACCATGAAGAGCTGTTTGGAAGCGATGGTGTTTTGTGGCAGTCCATTTTAGAACATCAAAAGTTTATTGAATGGACTTATTCTAAGGGGTCTTCAGCCAATAATCATCTAATTGGAGAAATGGCGGGACTATTTATCGCGAGTAATGTATGGCCTGTATTTAGTCAAAGTTCGTCATGGAGCAGATTATCTGAGTCCATATTA
Organism: Francisellaceae bacterium; assembly: GCA_047632655.1. Classification (GTDB taxonomy): domain Bacteria; phylum Pseudomonadota; class Gammaproteobacteria; order Francisellales; family Francisellaceae; genus CAJXRW01. The sequence continues at coordinate 1,436 of JBLIDR010000216.1, forward strand.
GAAAGAGAACTTGTAAGGCAGACGTATGCAGATGGAGTAAATAGGGAATTAGCTTTCTCCTATCAGTATTTCGTATTAGAGTTTTCCTTATTAAGCCTTTTCTTTAATAGAGGGAATTTTTCAGAAGAGTTCAAGAAAATTTTAGTTAGAAAGAAATTCTTCATCGATCAGATGAAGCATATCTTATTGCATGATCCAAATTATGGTGATGGAGACGAAGGTATGGCGCTTCAGGTAGTGCCAATTATGCACGATAGAATGGGTTGGATAAAATCAATGTTTGATTTTTTAAAATTGGCAGAAGACAAAATATCAAAAGATTTCTTTTTGTCAAAAGAGGCTGGATTAGCTGCTATCAAATGGCATTTGGAAGATGAAAGAGTAATGCGTTTATTTTTTGATTTTGGGCCACTTGGCATGGGAACTATGGCAGCACATGGCCATGCAGACTCGTTGAATATTACTTTGACCTTCAATGAAGAACCAATATTGATTGATCCAGGCACTTATTGCTATCACGATAACCTAAAGTTTCGCTCATATTTTAGAAGTACTCTGGCTCATAATACTATTGCTTTGGCCGGATTGGATCAATCAAAACAAATAGGTCCTTTTTTATGGTCGGATCATGCGATGGGGACTTTAGAAGCTTTCAATTTTAAAGATAAAATGTATGAAATCATTGCAAGCCATAATGGCTATTTGGGGGCTTTTAAAATAATTCACAGGCGTCGGCTAGTTACTACTATCAATGGTTTGAAAATCGAAGATATACTGGAAGGTGAAGGAGAACATTTAGTCACACTTTCATTTCATTTTTATCCTAATGTTAAGGTTAGCAGAAAAGAGGACATTTTCTTACTTGAAAGTGGAAAATCAATTTTACGTTTAGAGCCTGAGGAGAATTTAACTTTTAAGATTGTAAAAGGAAACGATACTGCTGGCTGGTACTCAAAGCACTTTGGGACAAAGGCTGCTACATGTACGCTGGTAATGTCACAAATGTTATCTTTGCCTGCTAAAATTATCACTAAAATAGTAAAGGACTAGTAATGACAGTAAGTGTATTTGGGTTGGGTTATGTTGGAATAGTTTCGTCTTCTTGTTTTGCTCGAGATGGCATTCGTGTTTTAGGCGTTGATATTAGCACTCAGAAGGTGGAAAATATAAATCTTGGAATACCTCCTATTATCGAAACAGGATTAAAAGAACTGTTAGAACAAGGTGTTAAAAATGGAAAGATTACCGCTTCTGTTGATTTATATGAAGCTGTTAGAGATAGTAATGTTTCTTTGGTTAGTGTTGGGACACCTAGTCGAGAAGATGGTGCTTTAGATTTAAGTTATGTTAATCGTGTGTGTGAAGACATTGCTAGAGTAGCAAATGAGCTTAAAAAAGAGCATACAATTATTATAAGAAGCACGGTCTTTCCAGGCACAACTGAAAGACTAGAAAGTGAGCTTAAAGCAAAATTCCCAAATGCCACTCTACATTTTGGGTTTAATCCTGAGTTCTTAAGGGAGGGCACAGCAATTAAGGATTTTGATGATGCAGCCTACACTATAATTGGAAGTACTGATGAAGCGGTTGTTAAAAGTATTCATGATTTGTATGCCACAGTTGATGCTCCTTGTATTCAGGTGTTGCCTTCTGAAGCTGAATTGATAAAGTATGCCGCTAATAGTTGGCATGCAACTAAAATAGCCTTTGCAAATGAAATTGGTCGAATCGGTAAATATTTGAATGTTGACAGTAGAAAAGTAATGGAGATTTTGGTTTCGGATGAAAAACTAAACACTTCCAAAGCCTATATGAGACCCGGTTTTGCCTATGGGGGCTCATGTCTTCCTAAGGATGTTCGTGCAATCGATTATTTCGCAAAAGTAAATAACATTGATTTACCACTGATGTCCTCTCTTGCTAGAAGTAATAGTGCTCAAATAAAACTGGCGACGAGTTTAATCTTAAATTCTCAACCTAAAAGGGTGGGTATATTAGGTTTATCCTTCAAATCTGGGACGGATGATTTGAGGGAAAGTCCTGCTGTAGATTTAGCAGAAAATTTATTATCCAAGGGAATCCAAATAAAAATAATGGATTCTTCAGTTCATGAGAGTAAGCTCATGGGGAGTAATCTTGATTATATCAATTCTAGAATTCCTCATTTATCAGATTTGATTGTCTCAGATTCTTCAGAGTTAATCAATCACTCCGATTTAATAGTCGTGACTCATGGAGCAGCGGAGTTTAGAGAGATACTTGATAATGCGGAAGGAAAGGTAGGTATCTTAGACCTTTCTGGGATAATTAAAGAAAATGATAAATATGCTAATTACGAAGGAATTGCCTGGTAAAAAAGTTTTAATTATTGTTGAGAATTTGCCGTTACCATTTGATAGAAGGGTATGGATGGAATCCAATACTTTAGTAAATAATGGTTATCAGGTTTCCGTAATTTGCCCAACAGGAAAAGGTTACGAGAAAGAGTATGAGTTAATCAACGGTATTCATATTTATCGTCATAATTTGCCAAATGAGGTTAGTAGTTTTTCTGGGTACATTAGGGAGTATTTATATGCGTTATATCATGAGTTTAGATTAGCAATAAAAATCAAAAGTATTCATGGGTTCGATGTAATTCAGATATGTAACCCGCCAGATATACTGTTCCTTGTTACTTTGTGGTTTAAGTTATTTTTCAAAACCAAAGTTATTTTTGATCATCATGATTTAAACCCAGAATTATTTGAGTCTAAATTTGAACAAAGAGGATTTTTTTATAAGGCGCTAAAAATAGCTGAAAGGCTAACATTTAAAGTTGCTGATCATGTTATTTCTACAAACGAATCATACAAAGAAGTAGCCCTGACACGAGGTAGGAAATCTGCCAATAATGTAACTGTTGTTCGAAGTGGTCCCGATTTAAATTTTTTCAAACCAGTAGAACAAGATTTATCTCTTAAAAAGGGAAGGAAGTTTCTTGTGGGCTATTTAGGTGTAATGGGAGAATTTGATGGAGTAGATTTTTTGATTAAGGCAGTAGATATAATTGTCAAAAAGTTCAATCGCCATGATTTGCAGTTTTGTCTAATTGGAAGCGGGCCATGTTTCAATGATTTAGTGGATTTGACAAGTCAGTTACAGTTGAAAGAATATATCGATTTCACTGGTAGAGTAAGCGATCAAGATTTGTTAAAATGCTTATCATCTACTGATATATGTGTCAATCCAGATCCTGTAAATCCTCTCAATGATAAATCCACCATGAATAAGATCCTTGAATACATGGCGCTGGGTAAACCGATTGTGCAATTTGATGTG